>NZ_JBYSWK010000055.1:0-25423 GCF_058781025.1 Heyndrickxia sp. FW510-T9
CATGATACGACTAGTATTGTTCCCAAATCTCGCCGCCATCCTCGTTTGCGGTCACGATACGACTAGTATTGTTCCTGAATCTCGCCTCCACCCTCATTTGTGGTCACGATACAACTAGTATTGTTCCCGAATCTCGCCGCCATCCTCGTTTGCGGTCACGATTCATCTTGAAATATTCCTGTTCTTCAACCCCACCCGCGTTAGTCATCCGATACCAGCCTATAATTGTTTTTAAAGTTGAAACGAAATATAGAGGCAATTGCTGGTTGCAAAGGCTCGAATGATTAATCCTACAATAAGTGTAAATGTCGCATGGAGCCAGACTCAGTTCTTTTTTCAAAAATTAATACTACTGTTTCGGGAGTATTTTCATTATAATGAAAATATTCTAAACAAGGGGTGGGTTCTAATGCATAAAAAAGTTGGGTTTATCGTATATGATCATTTTGCGATTTGGCAGGTTTCGCTGTTACAAATGTTTTTAAAAAATGCAGGCTATCGACTGGAGACTCTATCAATTAATGGTGGTTTAGTGCCCACTGATGGGGGAGTATTGGTTCAAACAGATAGCATTGGACTTAAAAATCCGAATGAATATGACTTTTTACTGTTGCCTGGCGGAGAGGTGACGAAAGAATTAGTAGACAATAAACAACTGCAACGATTTTTACAAGAGTTTAATGGACTTATTGCTGCAAGCTGTGCCTCTTCTGCGTTTGTGGCGGGTGCTGGCATGGTGAAAGGTGATTTTACCACGATGCCTCATATAAAAGAAGATTTTTCAGACTACTATGCTGAAGGAAACTACACAAATGCCGATATTGAGGTCGGAGATAAGTTGATTACCAGTAAAGGATTCGCCCATTATGAATTTATGATAGCAATTTTAGAGAAGATTGGACTTATCGAAGAAGATCCAAGATTAAAAAATACTGCATTAAAACTTTCAAGAAATCAAACTATAAATAAGTAAAGTAGTATTGAAATAACACTAAAAGGTGTTATAATAAACATGACACCTTTTAGTGTTATAATTTCTTTGGAGGTTTTATTCATGACATTACAAGATATTAAATACACCATCCTTCTAAATGCACCAGTTGAAAAGGTTTGGAAAGCAGTAGCAACTTCAGAAGGAATAGCAGCTTGGTGGATGGACAATACTTTTGAGCCAGTCCTTGGAAAGGAGTTTGTATTGCATGCTGGTCAATATGGAGATTCACCTTGTAAGGTGACAGAGCTTGATCCTCCATACAAAGTTGGATTTGATTGGGGGAAAGACTGGCATTTGACCTTTGAATTAAAAGAGGCAGATGGGAAAACAGAGTTTACACTCATTCATTCAGGTTGGGATGAAAATACTGTTACAGAATTTAATCAACCACACACAATGATTCGTGGAATTATGGATAAGGGTTGGGCAGGATTAAAGGACAAGCTTGCATCTTATGTTGAGTCTGCAGAATGAACAACATCATTTTAAAACACGATGTTTTTCAAGCGGTTGCCGACCCAACACGGCGGAAGATGCTAATAATGCTTGCTGATAAGGAAATGCCGATTGCTTCTATTACCGAACAATTTCCTATCAGCCGTACCGCGGTCAATAAGCATCTTCATGTTCTAGCAGATGCAGGTCTTGTTCATAGTAAAAAAGTAGGGCGCGAAACAAGGTACAAGCTTCAACCCGAACCATTAAAGGAACTTCAAAAATGGCTAAGCTTTTTCGAAAAATATTGGGCAGATAGACTTTCAGCACTTAAAATATTTGTTGAAAATGATGAAGAGTAAAATAGAGGATGTTTTCATCCTCTTATCATTCTATAACAAATGGAGGAATGGAAATTGCCAATAAAAAACTATGGAGTTTTAAAAGGAAAGGTAGTCAAAACGATGATGGGCAGTAACGAAAAGCCTCATTTTCAAGTTCTTATTATGGATGAAAATAGAATTGAATACCGGCTTGCAATTAATACAAAATCTCAAGATTATCCCTCAGAAGTATTATATTTTGTAGGTGAGAATTTCGAGTCCGAGGAAATTACAAAGTTACCAGATTTAGAGTTTGGTTTTACCCCTATACAAAATAATCATCCTGATATTGGACTAGATTATATAAGAGGTCATCTATTAGATCCATCCCAAATGATCCCTCTGCCAACTGATGAAAAAGGTCCTAATAATGATTTAAACGATAAATTTCAGTATTATTTTAAACAAGCTATTGATACAAAGGCTATTGTCTACGCTTTCGGGCAAAGATGGGGTCCGGAGCAAAATCAGCCCGATCAGTATTTTGACTTTACACCTGGAAATGGGATCCATGATATTCATATGAACCAAGGAAATGAGGGTCATTGGAAAAAGGATAATGGGATATGGCAAGATGGGGGAATTCTCCTTCACTTTGAACAAGAAAATAGGTGGGTGGCGATTTTTCTTGCTTTCCAATCACAATCCTGGAGTACGGATGACAATGGAAATGCCATGCCATCAGTAGAACATGTTAAGTAAATTCACCTGTATTAATTTCTTCAAAGTTTTTACCACCATAGTTTATATCGGCATAAGATAATTCCCAAAAATTTATTAATATTGCATATTACTATACATTAGATTATATAGATAAATAGTAGGGGTGGGTTTTCATGGAACATAACTATAAGATTAGAAAAGAATTACTGGAAAGTGTAAGCGACTTATCGGATCAGCAATTAAATACAAAGCCGGATGCTGGGAAATGGTCCATAATGCAAAATCTAGAGCATTTATATCTACTGGAAAAGGTTGTTGTGCGCGGGATGGGTGTTGAATTGGCGAACAATAGCCAACCAACATCGGAAATGCCAATAAATATCTTGCTAAACCGATCCAAAAAGTTAGAAGCTCCGAATTATCTTAAACCTTCTAGTGATTTTATTACTTTAAAAGAAATGAAAAGAAAGCTTGCTGAATCCCGGGAAGGTTTAATCCATTTTGTATCTAATACTTCAGAGGATGATTTGACAAACAAGGCTATGGCAAATCGTTTATTTGGGAGTTTAAGCTTGAAACATTGGGTTGAATTTATAGGCTATCATGAGAAGCGCCACTTAGAACAAATTGAGGAAGTAAAAGAGGAATTGCAGTTTTAAGAACCATGGCCAAGAATGTGGGTTAGAATTCTTGGCGATGGTTTTTTATAATTTGAAAGTATGAATTTCTGTCTAGGGTAAAGACTTTGTGGGTAAAAAGACCCAAAACGGTCCGTTTGACGTTGATTTCGGTCCATTCATATAAAGTTCCGGTCCGTTCGATGTGAAATTCGGTCTGTTTAAATAAAGTTTCGGTCTATTCGCTGGTTCATAGCAAGCAGCTTGTGTACTTTGGTCTATACGCTGGTTCATAGCAGGCAGCTTGTGTACTTTAATCTGTTCGAGTAACAATTAAGTGCCATTCAGCAGCACATTAGCTACTTATTTAACCATATTAGCCACTAAAGATGCATACACTGAAGCTCCTTTTGGATTAAGATGAACCCCATCAGGTGCAAAGTAGTCATTATGATTGGCACTTGCTGAAAACCAGTTTACAAGAGAAGTATTAGGATATTTTGAAGTGACCGTGTTCAGTGTACTGTTCACAACGTTTTGCCAAGGTCGTGGAACCCGAGTATTTACGAATATGATTTTCTTATTCACTCCAATGGTGTTAATCATGGTATCTAACTGGCTATTTGTAAAAGGACCATTTGTACCTAGTTCGATGATTACAACATTGCCTAATTCTCCATTATTTTTCATTCGTTTCACTACATCTAACGCTTGGTACATTTGCCTGCCGATTACTCCGTCCACTTTAATAGATGGGAAAAGTTTCTTTAAATACGGTTCTATGTCAATCAAAATGGAATCCCCAATAGCTGTTATCGTTGAGTTTGTTGTTGGTGGCGGTGTACTTTGGGTATTTTGATTGTTTTTTTTGGTAGTTTGCTGATTTTGTTTTTGATTCACTTTCTTTTTTTCTATCTGAACTACCTTCTGATCCACTTTGTGTTCTGTGACTTTTTCTGATGGTTGCTTTACTTTGGTATCATTTGGTTTTTTCGGTACTGGACTTTCTTTTTTCTTTGTGACAGGTGGAGTAGGAGTTTCCTTGCTAGTGGAATCCACTTTCTGTTTCTCATCATGGTTATTTGGTTGTTCTTCCACGATAATATGCTTCTTTTCTTCCGTATGAACTTTTGACTGCTTAGGCGGAGCTGCCATTTTACTATTCGCATTCGCACTAGGTTCACACGATATCATCAGCATGGGAATAAGGAGAACAACAGATACTCCTGCAAAAGTAAACGCACGTCGGAAGGACATCCTGCCAAGTGTTTTCCATAGCACACTAAAGCCATTCTTTCTAATAGGATTTTCAATAAATTTATAAGAAAGGGATGAAAGTATAATAATAAGTCCAATTTGAAATAATACCCTAACGATAGATATTCCCTCGGTATTAACGGTTGGTGTTGTTAACATAATAACTGGATAATGCCATAAATAAATGCCATAGGATCGTACTCCTAAAAAGCGCAGGGGTTTGATATCGAAAATCTTGCTAATGCTGCTTGCGGGATGGACAATGGCAGCCAGCAATAACGCAGTTACGATTGATAAAAGAACCATTCCTCCCGAGTATAAAAAGCTTTCATATTGATTTGTATGGACTAGCATCCAAAGCAAAGCAAAAAGTCCTATTCCTCCAACAAAATTTAAAAATATACGAAATGTAAAAGGTAATTTTGTAGCTAATTTTTGACTAGGCCAGAAGAGGGCTAGGGCTGATCCAATTAATAAAGAAAATGCGCGGGTATCAGTACCATAGTATACTCTGCTAGGATCCATACCTGGCTGATAAAGGATTGCCATCGCTATACCGGAAAGGACAGCCGGAAATAAAGTTAATATTAGTACAGAACGTTTTGAGAAGAACTTTAATCCAATCACAATGAATAATGGCCACAACAAATAAAATTGTTCCTCCACTGCTAATGACCAAAAGTGGGTAAGCAAGGAAGGTGATCCAAAGCTTTCGAAATAGGAAACATGGTGAAAAATATACCACCAATTGCTGAAATATAAAGCTGCTGCAATAATGTCTCCCTTTAAACCATCTAGGAAGTGGCGGTCAAATAAGATAACCCAGCATGAAATCACAATAAGGAGGGTAAACATTGCTGGCAGTAGACGTCTTGCTCTGCGATACCAGAAGTTTTTTAAATCGATGGTTCCCTTTCTTTCTTTTTCAGTGACAAGTAGATCGGTAATAAGGTATCCGGAAAGTACAAAAAAAACACAGACTCCTAAAAAGCCACCGGATGCCCATCCAAAACCGAGATGGTAGAAGATGACGGCGAATACGGCTAACGCCCGTAAACCATCAAGTGAATGAATGTAACGTTTTTTCTCTACTGGAGTATTCATTATATGGGTTCCCTCCTTTATGAAGCTAAAAGCAAGTGTATGGATAGACAATAAAGGGAAACGATAATGAAAGTAACCTTTAAAATTTGCTTTTTTCTTATATTGATAGATTTCATTTATCCATCTCTCCACAAATATTGCTCAAGCTAAGATATATATATATATTACAAATATTACAGTCATATTACTAATATTTCAATGGGTTTTTAGATATATTTTTATACAAATATGAGGTGGAAGTAATTATAAACAAAAATTGCCTGCATGGAATATTAAGTTGGTAAGATTGGGAGTAATCATCTAACAGGGATAAACTTTTTCCTCTATCCCTGTAGTTTTCGATTATTGAATATACTCATGCCCAACCAAAAGTTTTGATATAACGTTAGTTGGAATGACAAATTCGACTACTCCCATATATCCAGGTGCAACATCGTATTTATCAAAAGAAATGACTAGTTTATGATTCTTGTTTATATAGAAGTTTTGATTTGGAGAAATTTTCTTGAACATATCTCCCGGTAGTATATCTTTGTCTCCCGTGCCGCTTACCCAATAAATTTTATTAGGGTCTTCCTTCATTTGATTACGCATTTGTTCTTGAATGTTATTGCTGATAATCTGAATATAGCTATCGTCCTTGAATAAGCTCGGTAAAGTAATTAATACTTGATTTTTTTTATCAATGGTGTCGAATTTAAACGTTGTAGAGGACGACCCAACTGTGTTGACAACATAACGGCCGATTGAGAGAATTTTCTCGTCATCCGTTTTTACAACATAGCCGCTATCAACTCCTAGATGACCACCACCTTGTTTTTTTAATTTGCTAACCTCCGTTTGAAAATCCTTATATAATTTTTTGTTTTCCTTTAAATATTTTTGATTTAAGCTATTTTCTAGACCTTTATTTTCCAAATTTTTAATACCAGGAGTTTTTATATGTGCATTGTATGTTTTGTCATCCACATTCCATTCTTTAAACGTAAATACCTTCACAACACTACCAACTACCGGTATGTCAGATAATGTTTTTGCAAATGTAGGACTTGTGTTCACGCTGACAATGAAAATGGCTGCAGCAGCAGCTACTCCTAAAATCCATTTATAGGTGCGTCTAGATTGTTTCGGTTGTTTTAGTGCTTTCTGAACCACTTCATCTAGTTCTGATGGGATCGGGGTATTTTTATATTCATTTATTAATTGCTCCAATTTTTTATCCATCCAAATTTCCTCCAGTAACGAGCTATTTTAGCTTAATTCGTAGCATATCCAGTGCCCTGTATAATCGGGTTTTGATCGTGCCTTCTTTTTCGCCAAGTACTTCTGCTACTTCTTCAATTTTTAAGTCCTCAAAAAATCGCAAGACGATGACACTCCGATATTTGATCGGCAATTCCTCAAGGGATTGTTCCAAATCCATATGTTTGTAGACATCTTCCTTGCCAGAGCTATAGTAATCTAATGTTTCCTCGTCGACGAAGGTGACCTTTTTCTGTTTGCGCAAAAAGTCCAGGGAGGTATTGACGACAATTCGGTAAAACCAGCTTTTGATGGACTGAGCATCCCGAATCGAGTCTTTTGCAATAATCGCTTTTTTTATGGATTCTTGAACAATATCCAAAGCGTCCTCTGAATTTTTCACATAGCTGTAAGCCAGTCGATAAAAATCTTCTTTATTTTCTGTTACGAACTGGATAAAAACATATTCCAACTTGCTGTTCATTGAAAAAAGAGCTCCTTTTTCTAAGATACGTATCATTTGTTGTGTTACGGAAAATAGACGTGTGGTGAGAACAAAAAGTTTTAATTTTTTTTGGAAACTTATTTTCTTTTGGAATACATTAAGTAACAATAACTTAGAAAGGATTTTGTTTATAGATTAGAGAATACGTTTTTAAGGGAACTTTAGTATAAAGGATGTGAACAAAGTGTGGGAAACCTACACTATTTAAAATGAAGATAAAATTAATTATTGCCGACGATAATTCTTTTATTCGGGAAGGGATGAAAATCATCCTCAGCACCTATGAGGAGTTCGAGGTTTTAGCCACGGTAGATGATGGAAAGGAAGCGGTTGAGTATTGTAAAAATCATGAGGTGGATGTTGCTTTACTAGATGTTAGAATGCCGAATATGAATGGTGTCGAGGCGACAAAGCTGCTAACAGAGCAAACAAATACGAAGCCTTTGATTCTGACTACCTTTGATGATGATGAATATATCATGGATGCGATTAAGAACGGGGCAAAGGGATATTTGTTAAAAAATACAGAACCGGAAGTTATTCGTGATGCCATTAAAGGTGTTTATAAAGGAAATAGCTTTATTCAGGATATCGTATTGGAAAAAATAAAATCTAATTTAGCGGAGCCGAAAAGTCAAGAGACGAAAATAGATACTAGTCTTTTTACGGAAAGAGAATTAAGTATTATGTCTTTAATCGCAAAAGGTCTTTCTAATAAAGAAATTTCGAAGCAGTTATTTATTTCTGAAGGCACGATTGCTAATTATATTACGTCCATTCTCAATAAAACGGGTCTTGAGCATCGAACGCAAATTGCGATTTATTATTTAACAGGCAAAGTGGAGCAATGAGGGAACGAAAATGGAATTATGGATGATTTTCAGTAAATTAATTGTAATGGGGTATATTGCTGCTGCTTATGTGCAATCAGGCAGCCCCCATCTGCCATGGGTTGTTTTTTCATTGCTTGTATATTTTAGTGTGAATATCATCATTTATTTGTTTAAAATAGACAAATTCAAACAGCTTTTTATGTTGATATCCATTATTCTAACAATCGTTTTTTGCATTCGAATTGATCCTTTCTTTATTTTACTTTTACCGATTAATTTATTTGAATTAGCAGCGAACTATGTAGAAAAGAAGATCTATTTATTATTGCTGGCGATTATTCCTGTTTTGTATTTAAAGGTAAATATTTATCCTGTATATGGAATGGTAACCTTGCTAAGCTTTATGATTTTTGGAATGAGTGTTATGTTCACAAATAAGCTGATAAAATACGAGAAACATATGGACGGAATGAGGAAGGATCTTCAAAAGCTATCGAAGCATTTAAATGAAAATCAAGAGTACATAAGACAGTCTGAATATACTTTTAAACTAGAGGAACGGAACCGACTATCGCAAGAAATCCATGATAAAATCGGCCATTCCATGACTGGTGCTCTCATTCAAATGGAAGCCTCAAAGCGTTTGATGGACATTAATCAAGAAAAAGCGACAGAATTACTGCAAAATGCCATCAATATCTCTAAGGATGGAATTGAAAGCATTCGCGTCACCTTGAAAAATATGAAGCCACCAACAGAACAGATGGGAATACACCGGATGAAGCTATTAATTGATGAGTTTTCATCGAAACATGAGCTTGAAACCTCTTTTGTTTACAATGGGAATCTGGAATCTATAACTCCAATCAATTGGAAAATTATTCAAGAAAACATAACCGAGGCTTTGACGAATACCTTGAAATATTCTGATGCCACTCATGTTTCTATCGACCTTCGTGTATTAAATAAAATGATTAAAGCGGAAGTAAAGGATAATGGAAAAGGATCCGTGAAAGTAAAAAAAGGGCTTGGAATCAGGGGAATGGAAGAACGGACGGCAGCCATTAATGGCAAAGTCATTGTAGATGGGACGAATGGGTTTTCGGTAACGACGTTGCTACCTATTTAATAAAACGGAGGACACCAGTTCCTTTATCTGTGACAAAATGGGCTAATTTTCGAGTTTTGCGGACACAGGATCCCTTATTTTATAAAATAGCGGTGATTTTTGTATCTTTTTACGTATATAACGGATCCAGTGTCCGCTTATCTATTAAATTCATGTAATTTCCCCTAAATAGAGGAACCATAGTCCACATTAAATACAGTTCAGGTAAAAAATTATTTCGGCTAGTTTTTGTTTAAAACAAATAGCTCCCTTTTCGAAAGGAAATACTTTTAGTAAGTATTCTTAAGAGAGGAGAGGACATTTTTTGAATATGAAAAAACCAGTTATCGGCATTACTAGTTCGTCCGTAAATTATAATGGCCATGAAAGCTCGATGCTCCCTATTAGTTATTGTGATGCAATAACTAATGCGGGTGGCATTCCCGTCATTATTGCAGTTGCCAAAGAAAAAATGGCAGCACAATGGTTAAATGTATGTGATGGAATTATTTTAAGTGGTGGAGAGGATATGGATCCCTATACCTGCCATGAGGAACCTCATCCAAAGCTGAAAAAAACTAAGTTAGAACGGGATCATTTTGAAATAAGTTTAGTTCAAGAAGCAAGACAACAGAAAGTACCTATTTTGGCGATTTGCAGAGGGATGCATGTATTGAATGTGGCACTGGGAGGTACTATCTTGCAAGATATTGAAAGTATCGTACCTAATTGTATTCAGCATACGCAAAAAGCATCCAGTAAAACTCCTTCCCACAGTGTTAAAATAAATAAAAATAGCCTGCTCTCCTCCATCATTGGTTTGCATGTGGCGAGGGTTAACAGTTTTCACCATCAAGCTGTGAATAATCTTGCACTCGGAATAAAAGTAACAGCCCGGACACATGACGGAATAATAGAAGCTATTGAAGCAATGAATATGGAAGAAGGCTGGATGTTAGGTGTACAGTGGCATCCGGAGGAAATGGGGACAGATTACCAAATGGATCGACTATTTGCAGAGTTTATTAAAGCTTGTGAACTAGGTATATAACACCACAAGAAAAACCTCATATGAAAAACATGAAGATTCTCATGTGAAAATAATGAAGGAATGCACTTATGGGAGTGCATTCCTTTTTCTATAATAACATCATAAGAGCAAATGGAGAGGAGAAAAAATATGAACGTGTTGGAGATAAAAAATTTAACGAAGAAATTCGGTGACTTTATCGCCGTCGATAATATGACTTTAAAAATAGAGGAAGGGGAAATATTTGGATTTCTTGGCGCGAATGGGGCCGGAAAGAGTACGACAATTAATATGATATCTGGCTTATTAAGAAGCAATGAAGGGGTTATTAATATTCTCGGGAAAAATACCGCAAAACATAGCCGTTTTGCAAAAATGAATATCGGCATTGTTCCGCAGGATATAGCGATTTACGAGGATTTAACGGCATATGAAAATGTCCGTTTTTTTGCAGGACTATATGGATTGCGTGGCGCAGAATTGGATGCTCGTGTAAAAGAAGCACTTGAATTCGTCGGCTTAAGTGATAAGCATAAAAGTTTTCCAAAGAATTTTTCCGGTGGGATGAAAAGGCGCTTAAATATCGCCTGTGCAATTGCACATCGACCAAAATTAATCATTATGGATGAACCGACTGTCGGGATCGATCCGCAATCAAGAAATTATATCCTGACTTCTGTCCGCAAGCTTAACGAAATGGGAAGTACGATTATATATACAAGTCACTATATGGAGGAAGTAGAAGAAATTTGTACACGAATCGCCATTGTGGATCACGGCCAAATCATTGCGGAAGGAACAAAGGAGCAACTAAAATCTATTATTACAAATACAAAAGATCTTTGGATCGAAGTGAAGTCTACAGAAGGACTTGATCCGAACAAGTTACAAGCAATCAACGGGGTAGAAGCAGTTCAAATCGAAGAGAATATGATTAAAGTTAACTCTGATGCCGGAGTGAACAATTTAAATAAAATCATTGAGCAGCTAATTAAGAGCGGTACAGAGATACGTTCGTTGGAAGAACAGGCACCTAATTTGGAAACAGTATTCTTGACATTAACGGGTAGAAATTTGCGTGACTAAGGAAGGGAGGGAAAAAGGATGAATATATTTAATATTGCGTTCAAGGAAATAAAACAAACCTTTCGTGATAAGCGAATGTTTGTATTTATGCTGGCATTTCCAATTGTGTTAATGCTTGTTCTCGGAACCGCGCTGGCAAACGCATTTGATAATAAAATCGAGGTGGATAACGTTAATGTTCCTGTTCTCTATAAAAATCAAGCAAATAATGAACTATCACAGTCCTTTGATACTTTTAAGAAAGAAGTAAGTAAATTAGGGATTCATTTTAAAAAAGCAACAGGTAGCATAGATGGAAAGAACGAAGTAAAGCAGAATAATTATGACGCCTACGTGGAAATTTCAGACAACGGTTTGAAATTGTATGAAAGTGATCGGAATAGTATTGAAGGAAACATTATTCAAGGGATGCTGACTACTTTTGTAGATAAATACAATATCGCATTGGCAGTGGCAAAAGTAGATCCGAGTCAAGTAAGCACCGTTCTTGTATCGAATCATTCTAATCAATATATAAAAGAAACCTCTTTACATGAAGCAAAATCACCAGGTGCGATGGATTACTATGCAATTGCAATGGCGACGATGATTGCCCTTTACGCTGCAATGAGTGGAACTAGTTTAATGAAAAGCGAAGAAGCAAGAAAAACAGCTGATCGTCTGATCGCATCGCCAGCGAGTAAAAGTGAAATTTTCTTAGGAAAAGTATTTGGTAGCATAATAATTAATTTTCTTTTTATTGTCGTTGTTGTTTTATTTAGCAAATTTGTTTTCAAAGCAAATTGGGGAGATCATTTAGGTACTGTGTTTCTAGTGTTATTTACAGAAGTGCTGATGGGAGTAAGCTTTGGGCTTGGGGTAAGCTATCTCACAAAAACAGGCGGGGCAGCTAGAATGATTGTGATGATTGCCGTGCAAGTAGCATCATTCATTGGTGGTGCTTACTATAAAATTGATGATGCGGGTTTTATTTCAAAACTTTCCCCATTATCTTGGGCAAATGAAGGCATTACAAAAGTAATTTATGCGAATGATCTTACAGCAGTCATTCCATCAATCAGTATTAACATGGGGATTACGATTATTATGCTGCTTATAGCGGTCGTATCCTATCAAAGACGGGAGGGGATATAAACATGAACGATATCGTATGGTTAGTTAAAAATTCTTTAAACAGGTTGTTAAAAAGTAAAAAGGGAATATTATTATACATTTTTACCCCTCTCGCCGGGTTATTTATTTCCATTCTTTCCCACGGTGGAGTGAACGAATCAACATTGCATGTTGGCATTGTCAATCATGACCATCAAGCAGTTACAACAGACACTATTAAGTTTATAAAAGGCTTAGAGAATGTGAAAGTAAAAAATATTAAGGAATCGGATGTTTCGGGAGAAATTACCGATGGAAAGCTTGATTGCGTTATTACCTTTAATAATGGATTTGCGGAAAGTGTCCGACAAGGAAATCCAAGTCACATCAGTATCGCTTCCATTAAAGGAGCGACAGTCACGAGCTATGTCAAATCTTATTTATACAATTATATTGATAATATTGCAGCTATTAGCAAGGTAGCAAAAGGCGATCAAGTAAAATTTACAAAAATGTATGACGATTATCATCATCCACAGGTAAAGATGAAAGCGGGTGTATTAAAGGATACATCTAAAAATAAAGACATGACGAACCAGACAATCGGATTTTTAATAATGATCATGTTATTTTGTGCGGGTAGCCTTACGGAGATAATGCTAAAGGAAAGGGAAAATAGAACCTATTTCAGATTATTAGCCTCTCCAATCAATGCACGAAAATATATTACGGCAAATATCATTGTGAATGTCATTGTAATTGTTACTCAAATCATTATTACTCTATTACTTCTTAATGGAGTGTTCCACATCAACATCAATATGCCAGCATGGCAGATGGGTCTAATATTGTTGATATTTGGATTGGTGGCTATTGGCTTTTCGCAAATCACAGTTGCATTTTCAAACAGTACGGGAGCATCGAGTGCCATGCAAAACTTATTTATTGCTCCAACATGTTTAATATCCGGCTGTTTCTTTCCAGTCGAAATCATGCCAAAAGCACTGCAAAAGATATCTGATTTCTTACCTCAGCGCTGGGTAATGGACACCATTACAAAATTACAACAAGGAACACAGCTAGGGCATGTAACATTGAACATCATGATACTGTTAGCCTTTGCAATTGCGTTTTTCCTAATCGCAATCTATGGGATAAGTAGGAATAATAATGTGAGGAATTTTGTTTAAGTGGGTTTAAGGATGGTATTGTATCCCTAGATAAGTATACGGGCATTCCAAATTGGTGGATGCCCGTTTTTGCTGGGATGAGGGGACAGTTCCATTGTCTCTTTAACATAATAATTGACTGTCCCCCTTACTTAGTTAAGATTTTCTTTTAATCTTTCTATATCTATGTCTGCTGCGAGTAATTTCTTTTCTCCTTCCTGCTCAATTAAATTTTTTAATTCGTTTAGCACAGGATCAAATTCGGTATGTTTTTGCAGCATGAAAGTCATTTCATGCTCTATAGGCAGCCAAGTCTCAATATCGGCTTCATTATGTTGAATTTGTGCTTCTAATTTATCTAATGCATTGGCGATTTTTGCTTCATAAGTTACTTTGTCCTCGAATTCAAACCACAAATGATAAAAGGCTTGACCATTTTCATCGCCTAATATATCGCGAATTTTTTCGATTGCTTCTATTTCATTTTGTCTTTTTAATGCTTTTTGCTCGGCGTTATCCATTGTATGAAAGGCAGGGATATCCGTTGCATATGCTTCGACAAGATCATGAATGATGATCATTTTTAATAATCGCTCACTATTTACTTTTTGGGGCAAATAGGGTTCTATTGCCATGGCTATAAGCGCAACCCGCCAAGTATGTTCAGCTACACTTTCTCTTCTCCCATTGGAAAGCCAGCTATGACGCAGTTCCATTTTTAGTTTTTCGCCTAATGTAATCAATTGAAGTACACTTTTTAGTTGCTGCATGAATAAACTCTCTCCTCATTTCCATATCGTTTCGTAAGTTCCTTGATTTTTTCTGCAACGTTCTCTATATTAACTATTTCATCTGCATACACAGAAACTGGATGATTACCAACACAGATACTATGCATAGCATGTTGAAAAAGCTGTTTATCATTTGCGTCATTCCCAAAGGCAATAAATTCTGTAATACCTAATTTCTGCAAACCTTTATGTTTATCGATGCCAAGGGGACTTATATCAATTAATTCCTCTGAATGGTGATCAAATAAAGAAACAGGTATTTTTTCCAGAGCCTGTTTCACTTCCATTGGTGGTGAAAAAAACACCATTTTTGAAATTCCATTTAACCCTTCAAGCGGTGTATTCATCGCTGTTTTATGTGGATCTATGTTTTTAAAAATCGTATGATCCTCGTCACCTGTAAAACTATAATCCCAATCACTATCTGCTAGATATTTTAATTGATATGATTCTATCAATTTTTTTAATTCTATCGTTATTTCTTTTGTGAAATAGGTAACTTCTATTTTCCCGCTTTTAAAAGTAAATGCACCATTGCCTCCAACCATCTTTAAATGATGATATCTTTTAGGTAGTACTGGTAATAAATCTCGGATAGGTCTGGCGGAAGCAAAGATCACTTCATGCCCTTCATCCAAGCATTCATCCAAAGCAGTACAAATTTCTTCGTCTATATGTTTTCCTGTAAAGCAAATAGTCCCGTCAATATCAAATACAAAATTCATTATGCACACCCCTTTTTACATATGTTACAAAAGTTTTGATAGAATGTAGAGGACAGATGTCCCGGGGGTACAGTATGAACATGAATATGAAGCAAGCATGTGATCAGTTTAATCTACCAATTCCTTTATCTATTCAGCATTTAATGATGTTACGCACATTCGATGAAAAAGAGATCATTCTTCAAACGGGAAAAGAAATAGACGGGTTATACTTGCTAATAGAAGGTCGTTATTATGTAACAACAAGGGAAGTAACCGGCAAAGAATTATTACTACGTTATTGCAATCCTTTATCCGTTTTAGGGGATATTGAAATCTTTCAAGGCTGTACGATTCAATCGGATTGTACCGCCTCTAGTAAGTGTACTTTTATCTTTATTCCACTTTCGGTTTATATAAAATATTTGCAAATGGATGGAAAATTTACAAATTTGTTATTAACTGAACTTACCTACAAATTGCAAACATGCACCATTTCATCAAGAGTCAATGCACTTGCCTCGGTGGAAACCCGTTTTGCAGCTTATTTATGTACCATTTACTCGGATTCTTCCACAAAAGATTATATTTTCACCTCTAATTTGAATGAAGTGGCTTCATTAATCGGAACAACCAAAAGACATTTAAATCGAATTATCAAAGCATGGGAAGAACTAGATATAATTACGCGAACTACAGAAGGGATTCAAATAAAAGATTTTGCAAAATTAGATGTTTATTCTGAGGATATTCGTTATGAATGAGGTGGGGTGAAGGGTAGATCCCTTCGCCCTTTTAACGTGGCCTCTTTTTGTTGGCAACTTTTTCTCCAGTAACAATAAGGATAACGATCACCAAAAAAACAGCAGCCCACTTCAAAAAGTTTATTTCAGCTGACTTTTTATTGCCCGCATATTTTCCCTCTCTAGTTGCTTTTACAAATGTTCTTTTCTCCTTTTGAACAGCGATTGCCTTATCCGTACTAATTCCTTTTATAGCGTAATATTTTGTTCCTTTCTTAAAGATATTGGAGAAATTTCCGGAATACGTTCCTTCCTTATCCGAGTACTTTGTCACATGTCCGATCTCTTTCCCTACCTCTTCTACCTTCTTATCACTTACAGCGTAAGTATATCCATTCCAAACAACAAAAGGGTATGCCCAGCTAGCGAAGGACTTATCGGAAAATAAAAAGCATATGGATAAAATCGTGATCAATAAGACATATTTTTTTGTCCTCATTCATTTCCTCCTCAAAGGTATTTATATATTAATATTTCTCCGAGTAGTAATAAAATTCCTGTATTTGGATTTCTTAAAGGAATTTTGCTTAAGATTGTAGTATTTAATAGTATAGTTAATCAGCTAGGAGGAAAGAAAATGGAGCTTAAACAATTCATATATACACTAAAACTAATTCCCGAATTAATTGACCCGAATAATTGGACAGATAGAGAAAATCAAATTGTGGATAATCATTTTACAAGACTAAAAGAACTGTTAATAGAAGGAAAGTTAATTTTAGCAGGGAGAACCCAGACAATGGATGAAAACACATTTGGAATTGTTATTCTTCAAGTAGAATCTGAAGAAGAAGCGATTCAGCTTATGAATCACGATCCAACTGTTAAAGAAGGCGTTATGACGGCGGTGCTTTTCCCATATAAAGTTGCATTATTTAATCATGATTTTACTGTATAGCAAAATAGAAAAGAAAATATGTATACGGGTAAATTTTTTTAGGATACAGGTAACATAATGAGCACAATTCAAAATAGGAATGGTGCTTTTTTATATGGGGCCATCTATTAGAAAATTTAATATAGATTGGATATTTATGTTAATATATAAAAAGTCCTTTACGTGAGAGGTGGATAATTATGTTGTCTAAATGGACGTTCTATCAATGCGTAGTACTTTTATTTTTAGTGATCTTAATGTTTGTAACAGATATTTTTAAAGGGAATTTCTCCGTTTCTTTATCATGGAATGGGACTGCATCGATAATTCCGATGTTGTTATCTTTTTTATTTATAGTGATTGTCGTTGGGTGCAGCAGTCTTCTCATGATTTTACAAACGAAAAAAAATAATAGATTTTTAATTCATCCAATATGGATGAAGATGTATGTAATTACCCCGCTATTACTCATTTTTTCAATTATTGTTTTCATAACAATTGCATTGTTAAGTTTAAAATTTCAAGAATTTATGCAAGAGCAGCGTTGGACTTTGTATGTATTCAATTGTTATTTTATTTTCATGCTGAACCTATTTGTTTTGTCTGTTATACATAAAATTAAGAGTAATAGTATATCGAATGAAGCAAAAATAAAAGCATCTTATTTATGGACAAACTTAATTCTATTTATCATCCTTTTTATGATTCCTTGATCACAGTGTATTAATTAGTGGTCTCTAATTTAAAAAATAAATATAGGAGAGAACTAAAAATGATTAAGGCTGTCATATTTGATTTGGATGGAACTCTATTAAATAGAGACGAATCAGTAAACCAATTCATCAACCAACAGTATGAGCGATTAAATAAATGGGTAAATCATATTCCCAAAGAAACCTACATAACAAGATTTATAGAATTAGATAATCATGGTTATGTTTGGAAAGACAAAGTCTATCAGCAATTAGTAGATGAATTTAATATAAAAGGGATAACGTGGGAGATATTCCTTCAAGATTATCTTAATGAATTTAAAAATAACTGTGTTCCTTTTCAAAATCTCACTAAAATGTTGGAGGAAATGAAGAGTAACAATCTTGGTTTAGGAATGATTACAAATGGATATGGTCAGTTTCAAATGGATAACATCAAGGCTTTAGGAATAGAAGAGTATTTCGATGTTATATTAATATCTGAATGGGAAGGAATTAAAAAGCCAAATCCGCAAATATTTAATAGAGCACTAGATAAGCTTAATATTTTTTCTAATGAATGTGTATTTGTTGGTGACCACCCAGAAAATGATGTGAAAGCCGCCCAAAATGTAGGGATAAAAGGTATATGGAAAAAAGATATTCGTTGGGACAATGTAGAGGCAGATTTTGTTGTAGACGATTTGGCTGAGCTACCATTTATCGTTGAGAGTCTAAACAATAAATTATACTGCTAAACTAAACCAAGCTAATAGGCTATTAATTAAGAAAAAGCATGGAATTTGCCATGCTTTTAAAATTTTTCTATATCTTTCATGATATTTTTTAAAACTTCAATAGACTCAGTCGTATTATGAATGTATTCTAATGCATGATCAACGTTTGGAATTAATGTTGAAACGATATTGGGATTATTCAGCAATTGCTTGTATCTGTCCTCAATATAACAGTAATCATTGTCGCCAATATAGCACAAACCACTATTCTCACTACTTATTATTGCATTAAATACACCATCATTATGCAGCAATGGAGTTAACCACACTGCTTTAGCATTTTTAAAGATCTCCCTTTTTAATTCCGAGATCATAGCGATTGTTCCAATTGACTTACCGACTAGATAATAATTTTCGTAAGGTACGTCTTCTAAAACCTTATCAATAACGGTCCTTACATCGTATTTAACTGCTTCTGCTAATTCCTTATAACTGAATCCATTATAGAATGGGTCATTGTATTGATAATTTATATGTAAAATATCAAATTTTCTATTTGAAAAAATCTTAGTTGCATAATGAAAAAGCGGTCTTTGGACGCTATATCCTGCCCCAGGAAGAAAAATTGCTAAACTACTAGATTTATTTTCATCAGTATATAAAGAAAAAGGAATCTCCTTTTCTTTGTATCCTTGAATGATATTTGTGTTGATTTTCCTCATTAAGCATCCCCCCACTTTTCACATATGGAATATTTTAATAACTTGCATTGATTTTACCATAAAGTTCCGAAAATCGAATAAAAAATTTCTTAATATTATGTAATATTTATAACTTAAAATAGCTTTTAGTTTTCCGAAATGAAATGTGCTTCCCTTCATGAAAGGAATATCCGAAAATTTGTAGTATTAACTATATAAGTGACAATTCAGGGGAGAGAATCAATTGCCATTAATAGAGTATAAAATTTTCATTAAGGCACCGATAGAAAAATGCTTTGACCTATCGAGAGATGTAGAGGTGCACACGAAAACGACAGGTAACACAAGGGAAAGAGCGGTGGGAGGTATTACCTCAGGACTGCTCGAACTAGGAGATACAGTAACTTGGGAGGCGGTA
Organism: Heyndrickxia sp. FW510-T9; assembly: GCF_058781025.1. Lineage (NCBI taxonomy): Bacteria > Bacillati > Bacillota > Bacilli > Caryophanales > Bacillaceae > Heyndrickxia > Heyndrickxia sp. FW510-T9. Next base: position 19,242 of record NZ_JBYSWK010000055.1, read on the forward strand.
CATTTCGGAATCAAGCAAAGATTAACTGCTCAAATAATCGAAATGGAAAAGCCGCATAGATTTGTAGATACTATGGTAAAAGGAGCCTTTCACTCTTTTGTACATACACATCAATTTATGGAACAGGGAGAAGGAACCATAATGATTGACCAGTTTCAGTATAAATCTCCACTTGGTCCCATCGGGATATTAGCCGACAAGCTATTTTTAGAAAAATATATGAGAAATTTCATTATTTCTCGCGCAAACGAATTAAAAAAATTTGCCGAAAAAGGAGGCCCATACATATGAAACTAATGGATACCACTCCATTTTTTTTGAATAACTATGAACCTAGCATTCCTTTTCTAAAAAGCTATTACGCTGAATATCGAGATATTTTTAAGGTATATTTCTCCTCCCACTGAAGACTATCAATCTCTCACAACGGAGGAATTGTATCGTGAATGGTTCTCGATCAATGGCGGTATTAAATTTGGCTATAGTAGATTAGCATATTTTATTGGGGATATGCTTTTTCAAGAAGAGATTGATAGATTGGGAGAAATGAACGCGATTATTGCATGGAAAGAAATCGACTTTGAAGAACGCATAAAGCAATGGCTGTTCCGGTAAGGGGTAAGAAGCGAATGAGGAAAAATTAAATTAGGTGCTAATGAAGGTTTTGTAGGTATATATACCCAAAACGGTCCGTTTCATTCCCGTTTCGGTCCGTTCTATGTGTTTTTCGTGCTGTTAAATCGTGAATTCGGTCCATTCACTTGTAATTTCGGTCCGTTCTGGGATGAGGAGGCTAGTCAACTTGCCCCACTTAATTGAAAATCAAGATCGGTCTGCACTAGAGGCACCTAACTGTTCTGGAGAAAGAAGGATTATGCCCATTAATATAGAACCTTAACTGTAAGTCATTTAATAAGGCATATTGTCTAAAAGTGATAGACGAAAAGGTAACGTAAAGTCTTATTAAACTATCAAATCAAATATTAAGGAGAACGAATTAATGAAAAATATCTTAGTATTAGGCGGTACACGTTTCTTCGGACGTGAATTAGTAGAGTTACTGATCGATGAAGGACATAATGTTGCGATAATGACACGGGGGAAATCGGGCAATCCATTTGGTGATAAGGTAGAACATCTTATTGGAGATCGTTCGAATAAAGAAGAGCTAGCAAAAACAGTTGAAGGTCGTACGTTTGATATTGTTTATGATAATATTTGCTATTCTCCAAATGAAGCGTATGAGTTTTGTGAAGTATTCAATGGGAAAATTGGCAAGCTTGTCTTTACGTCTACACTTTCTACTTATGAAATGGATGGAGACGTAAAACGCGAAGCTGATTATGATCCATATCATTATGAAATTCGTATGGGTAACAGTGAAGATTTCTCTTATGGAGAAGGAAAACGTCAAGCTGAAGCAGTTTTCTTTAAATATGCAAAATTCCCGGTTGTAGCAGTTCGCTTCCCTATCGTGATGGGTGAGAATGATTATACACGTCGTTTACATTTCCATGTTGAACGAGTTGCGGGTGGAGAGCCAATAGGATTTTTAAATATGGATGCAGAAATGTCCTTTATCCAAGCAACGGAAGCGGCACGATTTTTAAAATGGGCTGGCTTTTCAGAAGCGGAAGGGCCATATAATGCAACAGCAAACGGGAAGATTGCATTATCTGATTTAATCAAATTAGTCGAAGAAGCTACTGGAAAAACTGCAAAAATCTCTTTAGTTGGAAATGATGAAATTCGCTCACCATATGCCATTCCATCTTCATGGTACATGACGAATGAAAAAGCAACAAACGGTGGTTTCCAATTTACTAATTTGCATGAATGGTTGAAACCATTGATCGAAGCGATTGCAAGCAATAAAGAATAGTACTGGTTTGCGGAATAAAGAGATGTTTGGAAGTAAATGTTAGGGTAGGTGTTAGTGAAAGCAGTCTGGATTTCAGGGATAATGACATTGACGAAAAGATTTGGAACAATGTATAAACAAGGTGATATTGTTTTAATACCGGTTCCATTCAACGATTATAAAAAACAAAAGCATTAAAGGATTTAGCAGACGGTGAACATAAAGTAACATCAGAAATTATATATGAAGGAACCTCCAATCCCACTAGCGGTGGAATTGGAGGTTTCTTATTTTTTAAAGCATAGTAATTTTATAATAAAAGTACTTTGACAGTCACAGTAGTGTGTTGTATATTGTAATTGCGGAGGTGAAGAACGTGAAAGGAAATGTTTCATCCGATTTGCTGAGAGGGCACACGGATACAATTGTGCTTGGAATATTAATCGAAGGTGATAGTTACGGTTATGAAATCTATAAACGAATCATGGAAAAAAGCGAAGGGGTGTATGAATTAAAGGAAGCGACACTTTATTCCAGTTACAGAAGGTTGGAGCGAGATGGTTGCATCACTTCCTACTGGGGGGATGAAACACTTGGCGGTCGAAGAAAGTACTATCGAATTACCCCTTTGGGTGAAGCCCTCTACAAACAAAACAAAGACGATTGGGAATTCACCAAAAAAATTATTGATAAGTTACTTTAAGGGAGGTTGGATGAAAAGTGAAGGAAAGGGTAAAAAAATATGTCGATTCCTTATTTATCGACGTATATGAGACGAAACAGCTGAATGAATTGAAAGAAGAGATTCGCTCTAACTTATTAGAAAGAATTCATGAGTTAATTTCATCGGGAGAAGCTCCTGATACTGCCTTTAAGAAAGCGGTAGCCGACCTTGGAGAAATGAGTGAACTGGTGGAAAGCCTTAAAAAAGCTTCTGATACGAAGGGGAAAGATGTTTTATTTAAGCCTGTACCTCTTGATAAAGAACATATCATTGCTTATACAATTGCTTCTGCCATTATATTGCTTGGCTTATTAGTTGGCGGATATATATATATTCAAAACAACCCATTGTTCACGGCCATTTTATATTTAATGCCGTTTATATTAGTTTCTGCCCCGATCTATATTTTTTATGGGCTGACACAGGAATCCGTCTTCGATTATGGGATGAATAAAAAACGTGCTTTATCTTATAGCTTAGCTTCAGAGGTATTACTTTTTGGGTTGTTTGCATCAGGGATTGAGTATCATCAAGTTCAAAGTCTAAAAGTTATATTCTTTACGCTTGCACCGTTTGTCCTGATTGCAGCTATTTTTTATATTTATTTAGGCTTGACGGAAAAGAGTAGGAAGAAAATGGATATGGAATGGGCGCAAGAATGGGTCAATTATTATAAAGACCCGCAAGCGGCAATGGTAATGGGGCTTGTATCTGGAGCGTTATGGATTATTAGTATCGCCGCGTTCTTTTTTATCGGTTTTTACTGGAGTTGGAAATATTCCTGGCTCACTTTTGTCGTTGCCACAGGCTGCCAGCCATTATTAGTTGCGATCTTCCTTGGTAAAAAAGGTAATTAGGGAGGGAAGTAGGGATGAATGTTATTGAGATTAAGAATCTGAAAAAATGGTTTTTCCAGAAAGAAAAAGGGAAAACAAAAGAAATTGAAGCGGTATGCGGAATGGATCTAGCTGTAAAAAGAGGGGAAATCTTCGGGTTTTTGGGGCCAAATGGCGCCGGTAAAACCACTACTTTAAGAATGCTGACGACACTTCTTCCGGTTGACGAAGGGGAAGTGGAAATTGCCGGGTTTAATTTAAAAGTTCATCCTCATGAAATTCGCAGGCGGATTGGTTATGTAGGGCAGCTTGGCGGAGCGGACCTGTCTGCCACTGGATGGGAAAATCTCATTCTGGGAGGCAGACTATATGGCATGAATTACGATGAAGCAAAACAGCGTGCAGAGGAATTGCTGCAGCTATTCGATTTAACAGAGATTGCTGCTCGTAAGGCGAAAACTTATTCTGGCGGACAGAAACGGCGTTTGGAGCTAGCAATCGGTATTATTCACCAGCCGGAAGTTTTATTTCTTGATGAGCCGACTACAGGATTGGACCCGCAAAACCGGGCAAATCTCTGGGACCAGATTCGTCAATTACGGGATAAGGGGACAACAGTGTTTTTAACGACTCATTATCTTGAAGAGGCTGATATGCTGGCGGACCGCATTGCAATCATGGATCATGGCAAAATTATTGCTCTCGGAACACCGATGGAGTTGAAAAGGCAAATTTCAGGGGATGTTATTGTCATCACGCCTAAACAAACGGGCAAAGTGGATGAACTAAGCCAACAACTTGGTAATCAGCCATTTGTCCTTGAAGCCTTCATCGAGCGGGAAAGCCTGTATCTATATGTAGAAGATGGGGCGAAGGTAATGCCAAATATATTTGAGCACCTAAAATTTCAGAAAATTGAAATGGATCAAATCTCACTATCTCAGCCATCTCTTGACGATGTATTTTTAAAACAAACCGGCCGTTCGTTGCGTGACAGCGGCTCAGTTAGGAGGGAACACGATGAAAATCCTGCGTGAAATAAGGCTGTTATTTTGGAGAAAGATGTTGGAGACGCTGCGTGAGCCGATATGGGTCATCATGGGATTAACGACTCCTCTTCTCTATTTGGGATTATTTACGCCACTACTAAAAGGTTTTAACTATCCCGTTTTTGGAACAGGAGCCATCCTTGATATGTTTGTTGCAGGTATTTTGGTCCTTATGGCATTTGGAGCTGGCATGGGGGCTGGCTGGGTAATCATTTGGGAGTTGCAAAGCGGAGTGATTGAACGTTTGCGTGTTACCCCGGCTAGCCGCTTTTCGTTGCTTATGGGGTCAGTGCTAAGGGATATCGTGATGCTCATCGTTCCAGCGTTGTTAGTTGTATTAGTCGCCTCATTCTTTGGTTTGCATCTTCATTGGGGTGGGATAGCCATCTTGTTCATTTTACTGTCTATGTTAACCGCGGTTTTTTCCGCTGCATCGGGAAGCCTGGGATTAATTCTGAAGGAAATTGGCAGTCTTGCGGCGGTCGTAACCGGGTTGCAATTGCCGATGACTTTACTAGCAGGAGTGCTTTTGCCTCTATCGTTAGGTCCTAGTTGGCTTCAAGTAATTGCCCATTTTAATCCGATGTTCTATGTAGTTGAGGCCTCACGAGATCTTGTAAGAGGAACCATATATAGCAACTTCGTCCTTCAGGCCTTTATAGTTATGATACCCTTGACAGTAATCGTTCTTTGGTGGTCTACAAGGGTTTACCGTAAAGCTGTTGCATAAAAGGAAAAAATAAAGTAAACAAGACAAATCTTTGATATTCAATTGTGCCTATCTTAACTTAATAAATCATCTCTAAAAACCTCATTAGTTCATCTGGACCTGTGCTATTTTAGCATAGGTTTTTGTGTCTCATAATAATTTAATTAAATAGTAGAAAACAAAACCTTATTTAGTTGCGTTACGGTGTAAAGTAGTTTGGTTTTAATAAAGATTATTAATTCCTCTAATTACAGAAAATAATGGAATTGATTTAAAAAGAATAATTATCTAAAAATTGTAAGTACTTTGAGAATTTTTCTAATTGTGAAGGAAATTCCGGGAATTTGTAGTAGAATTAGACTAGACGAATATATTTATTAAAGGAAGTGATCACCTGTAGTAATGTTATAGTTGCAATTTTTTTGGTATTAATTTATTTATGTAATTTATCATTTTAATAATAAGGGGAATGTCTATGTATTGTAAAGAATGCGGAACGCAATATAGTCATGAAGATAAATTTTGTCAAAATTGTGGAACGGAATTACATCAGGAAGTAGTTTCGGAGTTAAATACCTCAGTACCAATTCAGAGCAAAGGTGAAAAGACTCAAGATGGGACTGTTTATATAGTTCTTGGATGGATCTTTTTTGGTTTATCCCTTTTAATTATCCCAATTCTCTTTGGTGCAGGTAGTGTTGTTATGGGATATTTAGTTAGAAAAAAAGGTCGGGAGACTCATGGAACTGTAATGATGATTCTAGGGGTTGCAGGAGCTGTCTTGGGAGTATTAATAGGGGCGGCTGTTGGTAGTGGTCTTTAATTTTTATATCAAAAAATAATAAAGTACACTTAGTGATGTTAGTCTAAAAAATGGACACAGTAAATTGGGAGAAACTAGCTTATAATAGTATCTAATAATTTATTGATCGGGAGTGTCCAACATGAAAAGAAAAAGTTACGATAAAGAATTCAAGCTAGATGCGGTTCGAATGGTACAGGA
>NZ_JBYSWK010000056.1:0-25165 GCF_058781025.1 Heyndrickxia sp. FW510-T9
GATTTTTACTCATATTTAATAGCAACAGGTTAAAATCGGCTTTTGGATTTTATACAAAGTATAAGAAAAGAGCCTATATCAAAAATAATATTAAAAATATTGCAAGTTATTTACGGGAGGAATTTATGGCAAATTCAATAAGTTTAATAGATATTTTAAATTACCTTAGGAAACGATGGAAATTAATTTTTGCTTTGACAATCCTTTCGGTATTAATTAGCGGTTCGATTTCCTTTTTTTTATTAACACCTATTTATCAAGCATCAACGCAAATACTGGTGAATCAGAAAAATTCAGCTAATGGTATTGATATTGCTCAGATGCAAAGCAATGTCACATTGATAAACACATATAGAGAAATTATTAAAAGTCCGATAATACTGGAAAAGGTAATAGACAATCTTCATTTAAAGCAAAGTGTGGATCAACTTAATAGCAATATTTCAATTGACAGCCAAGAGAATTCACAGATATTTTCTTTAACCGTTAGGGATATAAATCCAGGTATGGCGGTTGAAATAGCTAATGCTGTTACAGAAACGTTCCAAAAAGATATAAAGGGAATTATGAACGTTGATAACGTAAGTATTCTTGCAAAAGCAGTACTTAGTAAGAATCCAACTCCCGTAAAGCCAACTCCATCTTTAAATATTGCTATAGGATTTGTACTAGGATTACTAGCAGGAATTGGTTTGGCATTTCTACTAGAATACCTAGACAATACTTTGAAGGATGGGAATGATGTAATAGAACTAATAGGACTTCCGGTTTTAGGAACCATTCCAAATAATTCAAAATTAAAGGGAAAAAAAGGAGCTAGAATACAATCAATGGGAGCTGAATCTCTTGAAACGTAAGAGGAAAAATAAAAGAAAAAATGCTATAAAATTAATTGCCCATAGTTTTCCAAAATCACCAATTACGGAACAATATCGCCTAATTAGAACAAATATACATTTCTCATCTGTGGATAAAGAAATCAAAACAATTCTTGTGACATCACCTGAACCGGCAGATGGAAAGTCAACAACGGCAGCCAATTTAGCAATTGTCCTTTCCCAACAAGGAAAGAGGGTAGTGATCGTTGATGCTGATCTTAGAAAATCCTCCGTTCATTATGCATTTAATGTCAGCAATATGGATGGGTTAACGAGTGTTTTAACTAGAAAAACAGATTTGAACGATACAATTATAAAGTCTTATATCCCAAATCTAGAAATTTTAACAGCTGGACCAGTCCCCCCTAATCCTTCGGAACTATTAAATTCTGAAGCAATGGAAATAGTATTAGCTAAACTTTACGAAAATTATGACTATATTGTTTTTGATTCCCCGCCTGTCCTTGCAGTTTCTGATGCACAAATTTTAGCAAATAAATGTGACGGTGTCGTTTTAGTGATTGCTAGTGGAAAAACTCGCAAAGACCGAGCAATTCATGTAAAAGATTTATTGTTAAAAGCGAAGTCTCATTTGTTAGGAGTGGTGGTAAATGGTGTTGAAACGAAACCAGCTGAATATTATAAGCAATATAAATGATGGACATTGAGTTCATCTATGAAAAGGGGTTTATTATTATTTTATGATCGATTTACATTGTCATATTATACCATATATAGATGACGGTCCCCCACATTATTCAGGATTTATTGGGATGGCGAAAAAAGCTGTAAATAATGGAATAACCCGGGTTTTTGCAACTCCTCACCATTTAAATGGAAGATATGAGAACCCAAAAGCTGTAATTCTAAAGAAAGTAGTAGAATGCAATCAACATTTGCAAATAGAAAAAATACCGCTAACCATTCATTCGGGTCAGGAAATAAGGATTCATCGAGATCTATTATATTCCATAGAGAAGAATGAAGTCCTGACACTTGACGATAAAGGAAAATACTTATTATTGGAACTTCCAACGATGGAACTTCCGTCTTACACACAGGAATTAGTATATGAATTAAAATTAAAAGGGATTACTCCTATTATCGTTCATCCTGAAAGAAATAGAGAAATAATAGAGAATCAGAATTTACTATATGAATTAGTGTCAGAAGGTGCATTGACACAACTTACATCCGGTAGTGTAATTGGCCATTTCGGAAAAAAAATAAAGAGCATTTCGGAGAAGATAATTGAGCATCATTTGGCACATTTCATAGCAACGGATGCACATAACATACGAGCAAGAAGTTTTACACTTCAAGAGGCATATGATTCCATTACAAAACTGTATGGAATTGATTACACATTTTATTTTAAAGAGAATGCAGAATTAATATTTAACGACCAATATCCCCAAATTGAGAAGCCCGAACAAATAAGAAAAAAAATCCTAAGGTTTTTTTAAAAAATACATTTGGTATAAAAATATAAATCTATTTTATCTTGTGTCCAAGCGGGTGGTTGTTCTTGAACGTTTTATTTTTAACCTTATCAAATATGGAAAATGTATATGAAAGAGGAATTTATACAGATCTAGTTAGAGAACTTTCGAATAGAAAAATAAATGTTTATGTTGTTTTCCCAAGAGAAAAGCGAACCAAGTTACCAACAGAATTAAACTCAACAGAAAATATAAAACTATTGAAAGTGAAGACGGGAAACATTACGAAAACCAATTTTATGGAAAAAGGTATATCAACATTAACGATCGAAGGCTATTTTTTAAAGGCTATAAAAAAATATATAGCCGATATTCGATTCGACCTAATTATCTATTCTACCCCGCCAATAACTTTTGAAAGAGTGGTAAAGAACTTAAAAAAAAATTATCAATGTAAGACATATTTAATGTTAAAAGATATATTTCCACAAAATGCGGTAGATATCAATTTGATAAAGAAAGATAGTCTTTTATGGAAATATTTTAGAAAAAAAGAAAAAAAATTATATAAAGTATCAGATAAGATTGGATGTATGTCAAAAGGCAATATTGATTACATATTAAAGCATAATGCTCAAATTGATGACAATAAGGTGGAGTTATTTCCGAATTCTATAAAACCTATTGAAAGAATAGACAGAACTAGACAAGAAAAGAAGATTTCTGCAAAATATAACATTCCAAGCAATTCAACCTTATTCGTGTATGGAGGAAATTTAGGTAAACCACAAGGGATAAGCTTTTTGCTAAAAGTAATCGATAATTTCCACAAAGTTAAAAATAGTCATCTATTGATCGTTGGATCAGGAACTGAATTTGATACAATCAAAAATCATTTAATAACGTATAAACCTAATAATGTTAGTTTATTAAATAATTTACCAAAAGATAAATATGACCAATTACTTGAAATGGCGGATGTGGGGTTAATCTTTTTGGATCACCGATTTACAATACCCAACTTCCCATCGAGATTGACTGCCTATATGGAGTATTCTATTCCGATAATTGCTGCAACAGATAAAAATACGGATTTAAAGGAAATATTAGAAGAATCCAAGTGTGGATTATGGTCCGAAAGTACGGATATTGACTCATTTATTAAACATGCGAGAAGTTTATCAATGGATAAAGAATCTAGAATAAAAATGGGGTTTTACGGAAGGGAATATCTAGAGAAACACTATGATATTCAAAAAAATGTAAACATTCTTACGAAATACCTTCAAGAAAATGATAATTGAGGAAAGAGGTGTAAATATGTTTAAAGAAAAATCTTTACTTATTACTGGAGGAACTGGTTCATTTGGAAACGCAGTAATGGAAAGATTTTTAGATACAGATATAAAGGAAATTCGAATATTTTCTCGTGATGAAAAAAAACAGGATGATATGAGAAAAAAATACAAAAATGAAAAGCTTAAGTTTTATTTAGGAGATGTTAGAGATATAGCCAGTGTAAAAAACGCTCTACATGGTGTAGATTATGTATTCCATGCCGCTGCGTTAAAACAAGTACCATCATGTGAGTTTTTTCCACTTGAAGCGGTTAAAACGAATATTTTAGGTACCGATAATGTTCTTACTGCTTCAATAGAATATGGAATAAAAAAAGTGATATGCCTATCAACTGATAAAGCTGCATACCCCATTAATGCGATGGGGATTTCAAAAGCCATGATGGAGAAAGTATTAGTAGCTAAATCGAAATCAGTTTCTCCGGAGAAAACTCTTATCTGTGGAACTAGATATGGTAATGTAATGGCTTCACGCGGCTCCGTAATTCCATTATTTATTAATCAAATAAAGAATGGTTATCCATTAACCATTACAGATCCGAATATGACTAGATTCCTAATGAGCCTAAATGAGGCAGTGGAACTAGTCATTTTTGCATTTCAACATGCTGAATCGGGAGATATTATGGTTCAGAAAGCTCCAGCTTGTTTAATAGGAGATTTAGCACAAGCGTTAAAAGAATTATTTAATGCCGATAACGAGATTAAAATTATCGGAACCCGACATGGAGAAAAAGTATATGAAACGCTTCTTACGCGTGAGGAATATTTCGTTGCTGAAGATTTAGACAAATTTTTTAGAATACCTGCTGATAATAGAGATCTAAATTATGAAAAGTATTTTACGGTAGGTGACAATAACTTATCAGTAGAAGAAGAGTATAATTCGCATAATACACAAATTTTAACTATTGAACAAATTAAAGAGAAGCTGCTGGAACTAGAATTTGTTCAAAAAGAACTTCAAAATGTAAAGGAAAAAATGGAGACACATTAAGTGTCCGAAGAATGAGTAAAAACTATCTTTAGAGGAATAGGATCTATGATTATAGAAAGGTAGATAATCAATGAATATACTTGTAACTGGCGCGAATGGATTTATTGGAAAAAATCTAATTGCTGAATTAAGAAATAAAGGTTATAAAAACATCTATTTGTTTAATAGAGATACAGATCCGGCAATTTTAGACACTTATACAAAAGATTGTGATTTTGTTTTTCATTTAGCTGGAGTTAATAGACCTAAAGAGGAAAAAGAATTTATGGATGATAATGTTGGTTTAACATTAACATTACTAAATCTTTTAAAAAAGCATCATAATGCATCATCGGTACTTTTTACTTCTTCTATTCAAGCAGAACAGGATAATGGTTATGGTAGGAGCAAGAAAGCATGTGAGGAATTATTGATTTCATATAGTAGTGAAACTGGTGCAAAAGCTCTCATTTACAGATTGCCAAATATTTTTGGGAAATGGAGTAAACCAAATTATAACAGTGTCGTTGCGACATTTTGTTATAACATTGCAAGAAATAAAGAAATTCAAATCCATGATTCCAATAAAGAACTATCATTAACCTATATTGATGATGTTATTTCGGAATTCATAAAGGCAATAGCTGGAAATGAGACTCGAGTTGGGAAATTCTGCGTAGTTCCAGCAATAAATAAGCTTACTTTAGGAGAGTTAGCAGAAAAGCTTTATTCTTTCAAGAATAATAGAGAGTCATTAATTATGCCTTCTTTAGAAAAGGAAATTGACAGATCATTGTACTGTACTTTTCTATCCTATTTACATGAGGATAATTTTTCCTATAAATTGAAGAAAAATTCGGATCAGCGAGGATGGCTGACTGAATTTATGAAGACAAAAACAAACGGTCAAATTTTTATTTCAAAAACAATGCCTGGAATTAAAAGAGGCAATCACTGGCACCATACGAAGGTTGAAAAATTCCTTGTTATACAGGGTGAAGCTGTTATCAAATTTAGAAAGATAGATTCTGATGTTGTAATCGAATATAAAGTAAATGGCGAACAACCTGAGGTAGTTGACATTCCCTCTGGTTATACGCACTCCATAGAAAATATCGGAAATGAAGATGTAATCACATTATTTTGGGCTAGTGAAATCTTTAATCCCGATAAACCGGATACTTATTTCATGGAGGTATAGATATAGTGGAAAAATTAAAGGTAATGACAATTGTCGGGACTAGGCCGGAAATTATTAGATTATCAGAAGTGATAAAAGCATGTGATCGGTATTTTCAACATATTTTAGTTCATACGTGTCAAAATTGGGATTATTCGTTAAATGAAGTTTTTTTTGAAGAATTGGGAGTAAGGCGTCCAGATCATTTTTTAGAAGTGGTCGGGGATGATCTTGGAGAAACAATGGGGAATATCATATCTGCTTCATACAAAATTCTAAAACAAATTCAGCCAGATGCGCTTTTAGTTTTAGGAGATACAAATAGTTGTTTAAGTACGATTGCAGCCAAGCGCTTAAAAATACCTATTTTTCATATGGAAGCGGGAAATCGTTGCTTTGATCAAAATGTGCCAGAAGAAATAAATAGGAAAATCGTCGATCATGTATCTGATGTTAATCTCCCCTATACAGAGCATAGTCGACGTTATTTATTATCAGAGGGTGTACAAAAGGAACATATTTTTGTAACTGGCTCACCTATGACGGAAGTATTAAGTAAGAATATGGACCGTATACATAGCAGCACAGTCCTTCAAAACTTAAATCTTGAGAAAGGAAAATATTTTCTGATATCAGCTCACCGTGAAGAAAATATAGATAATGAAGAAAACTTCTTATCGCTTATGGGTGCTATTAACCATATAGCAGAAAAATATCAATATCCTGTTATATATTCGACACACCCGCGAAGTTGGAACAAGATTGAAGAAAGGGGATTTTCTTTTCATCCTCTAGTTCGTAGGCTAAGACCATTTGGTTTTTTTGATTATAATCAACTGCAATTGAACGCTTTTGCTGTTCTTTCTGACAGTGGCACACTTTCAGAAGAATCGTCTATTTTAGGTTTTCCGGGAATTTTAATTAGAACATCGACTGAAAGACCGGAAGTCCTAGATAAGGGATCTGTAATAATTGGTGGAATAAATGAAGAAGAAATAATACAGGCAGTTGAGTTGAGTCGGACAATGATGGAAAGGGAAGCAAAGACATTGATTGCTAATGATTACATGGACGAAAACGTTTCGATCAAGGTTGTGCGAATTATTCAAAGTTATACAAAAATCATTAATAAAGCGGTTTGGAGGAAGTAATATATATGCGTGTTCTACAGATTAATTCTGTTTGTGGGGTTGGCAGCACAGGTAGAATTGCAACTGATTTAGACACAGAGTTAAAAACTCAAGGATATGAAAGTTTTATTGCTTATGGAAGGGATTCTATAAGCTATAAGAATGCAATTAAAATAGGAACCAAAATAGATAACTATTTCCATGTTTTGAAAAGCAGAATATTTGATAGTCATGGATTTGAATCACGTAAATCAACAATACAGTTTATTGAAAAAATTAAAGACCTTAAACCAGATGTAATACATCTGCATAACCTACATGGATATTACATAAATATTAAACTTCTATTTGATTTCCTAAAATCATCGGATACAAAAATTATTTGGACCCTCCATGATTGTTGGGCATTTACAGGTCACTGTTCCCATTTTGAAAATGTAAATTGTGAAAAATGGAAAACCGGCTGTCATTCATGTCCCCAAAAAACTGGATATCCAGCAAGTTTTCTAATGGACCAATCACATAGAAACTTTCATGAAAAACAAAAGCTTTTTACCGGTCTTAAAAATTTGATCATTGTATCTCCATCTCAATGGCTTTCAAACTTAATAAAACAATCGTTTTTATCGGAGTATCCAATTAAAGTAATTAATAATGGAATAGATTTAGACATTTTTAAACCAATAAAAAGTGATTTTCGAACAAAGTATAATTTAAGAGAAAAATTCATTATTTTGGGAGTAGCTAATATATGGAGTGAAAGTAAAGGATTAAAATTTTTTATTGAATTAGCAAAACAACTTCATCATGATGAAGTTATTTTTTTAGTAGGATTAACCAATAATCAAATAAAAATGTTACCACCTAATGTTATTGGAATAGCAAAAACAAACAATACTTTGGAATTAGCGGAAATGTACTCCTCATCTGATGTATATGTAAATCCTACATTAGTAGATAATTTTCCGACTACTAATTTAGAAGCTTTAGCATCTGGTACACCAGTTATTACTTTTAATACTGGAGGTAGTGTCGAAAGTATTGATAGTAATTGTGGAATTGTAGTAGAAAAGGGGAATATCGATAAATTATATAATGCGATCAAAGAAATAAGAAAGACCAAAATTTCTGAAAGAGAATGTACTGAAAGAGCCAAACGATATGATAAAAGGAACTGTGTACAAAAGTATATAGAGATTTATCAAAATTAATATTCTTTTAGGAGATTAGTGGAATAATAATGCGAAAAAAATTATTATTTATGATTTACCAACTTGTTGGTGGTGGAGCAGAAAAAGTCATGATTGATATCGTAAATCATTTGGATCCGTCGATATATGAAATTACAGTAATGACCATTACGGATTGCTCAAAAGATGCCCATCTATTAAATAAGAATATAAAATATCGGCATATTTTTAGCGGAAAATATAAAGAAGATAGATTATTTTTCAAATTGCTTTATAAGGTAAGTCCAGTATTTTTGCACAAGCTATTTATTACTGAAACATATGATGTAGAAGTAGCCGCTTTAGAAGGAATTCCAGCGAAAATTATAAGCGGCTGTAAAGAAACAAAGACAAAAACAATTTCCGTTATTCACGCAGATGCAAGCAATATGGCTTGGCCATCTAAGCGATATAAAGACTTTACACAAGAGTACGTAAGTTATAACAATTTCGATAGGTTGCTATTTGTCTCAAGAAATACACGAAGAAGCTTTATGGAAAAATTCAATATTGACGAAAGTAAAGGATTGACTATCTTTAATCCTTTTGATTTTCAATATATAAGAAAAAAATCAGAAGAAGTATTATTCGATTATAAAAAAGGGACTGAAACTTTATTTTGCGCAATCGGCCGATTAGATAAAGTGAAAGGTTTTGACAGATTAATTGAAGCATTTTATCGAGTTTATCAAAAGTATCCAAATATAAAATTAATGATTATAGGTGAAGGTAAAGAACACGAAAATATTTACCGAATCATTAAAGAATTAGACCTGCAAAAAAATATTTCCCTTTTGGGATATCGTAGTAACCCGTATAAATACTTAAAAATAGCGGATTGTTATATATGTTCCTCACGTACTGAAGGGTTAAGCTCGACTGTAATCGAAGCAAGGGTACTTGGAGTGCCGATTATTGCAACAGATTGTGGTGGAATGGATGAACTACTAGAAGATTACCAAAAAGGAATAATTGTTCCGAATAATATAGTCGGAATTATATATGGGATGGAACAATTTCTAATGAACATTGATAATTTTAAATTCACCGAGGATCCTTTAGAAAAGAGTAAACTACAAAAATTTACTTTTGAAAATTATTTAGCGGAAATTACAACAATATTGTAATCTTTAAATTTTTCTCAAGAAAATTCACCAATGGAGGGAAATACAATTTCATTAAGGAGAAACGATAAAATTAATGAATACTATTAATAATAATCAATTAGGTTACCAAATAAACAATCTATTTCAATTATTTTTGTTAACTGTCTTTATTATTGTCAATATCATATTAATGGTAATGGCATATTTAGTTCACGGTAATAATTGGATTACATTTTTCTCTATTTTGTCTATTGTGCAATTGGTTGTTAATGTATTTGCGATCAATAAGTTTGGAGAAAATATTTTCTCGCTTCCTGTATTGTTTTTATTTTTTTCTTGGGTTTTTCATTTCGGTAATATAATAATTTTTGGATTGCATTTAAATAATAAATTAACTTTTGATATGTTGAGCCAATCTGAGAATGCAGCGGCTAACGCTTCCGTAATATTTTCTTTTTGTGTGCAATCATTTGTGGCGTTTGGTATTTTTTTAACTTTGATTTTCAAAAAAAATAATGAACTCTTGCTAAATAGTAATATTAAAGATGATCCTGATTATCTGAATCTAATAAGGCGTTTAGGAATCATTTTAATAATAATAGGGGTCGTACCGACATTGTATATTGATGTAGGTAAGATTATTTTATTTTTTAGTTCTGGTTATGTCGCAACCTACTCGCTAGAACAAAATGGGCCGCTTGTTATACTAGCACGATTGTTTAAAGTTGGTATATTTCTGATGATAATTGGTAATAAAAATAAACCTAAGATTGCAACTTCAATATTTCTTTTCATTGTATGCTATCAATTTATCATAATGCTCTCTGGAAACAGAGGACAATCGGTTGTGGAAATTATTGTATTTCTTTATCTTTATACTAATATTATCAATAAAATAAAAATAAAGACAATAATTCCTTATGCTTGTATAGTCTACTTTTTGATTGTCATTTTGAATACTTTAACCGTGTTTAGGCAAGAAAATTCACCAAGTTTTGTTGATTTATGCAATGCTTTTATAGATAGTTTTCAATCATCACCTATTATATTAGTACTAAATGAATTTGGAGGGACATTAGTAACGGTCTATTATTCATTTCTATCTTTTTCAGGGAATGATCATATTCAATATGGTACTAATTACTTACTATCTTTGCTGACTATATTTCCTAATATTGGCGGTATTTTCGATAACATTTATAACAATGCAATATATGTGTCGAATTTTCCGTTATCATTTCAGACCTTTATAGGCGGTTCATATATTGGAGAACTTTACTTTAGTTTTCGGCAAATGGGAATTCCTTTTGCTTTATTTATTGGAATATTCATTTCACTATTTTCCATTAAAATTAAGCACGCAATCATTCAAAAAAAATATATATTACTTTCCATCTATTTAATCATTTTCCCCGATATAATTTGGTGGATTAGAGGGTATTTTGTGGAAATTGTAAGATATCCCATTTGGATTTCATTAATAGTTTATGTAGTATATGATTTCCTAAAAAGAAAATCAAAAAATCAACAGCATAGCATAATACAAACCAGAAACAATATGAGTTAAAAAGGTTATTTTCTTTGTAGAGGTGATCAAAACATTTATGGATATTTTGGTAAGTATTAATTGTTTAACATATAATCATGAAAAATATATTAGCGATGCAATAGAAGGGTTTTTAATGCAAAAAACAAATTTTGCGTATGAAATCCTAATAGGGGAAGATTGTAGTACTGATAAGACAAGGCAAATAATTGAGAAATATTTAGCGGATTTTCCAAATATGATCAAACTTATAACTTCGGATAAAAATGTAGGTTGGCGAAAAAATGAGGAAAGAATTTTTGAAAATTCAAGAGGTAAATACATTGCAATTTGTGAAGGGGATGATTTTTGGATTGATCCGTATAAACTACAAAAACAAGTAGATTATATGGAAAGTCACCCACAATGCAGTATGTGTTTTCATGCTGCCAAAATTGTCAAGGAAAATGGAAATGATATTAATAGATTGCTACGTCCATATTATAAAAGTGGAGTCAGTTTAACGGAGGATATTATTTACGGTGGAGGGGAATTTTGTCCAACTCCATCGCTTTTTTTTCCAAAAAAATTAGCAAAAAATCAACCAGAGTTTTATTTGAAAGCACATGTTGGGGACTATCCAATACAAATGTGGCTTGCAAGTCAAGGATATGCTTATTATATCGATGAATGTATGGCTGCATATCGAACTGGTGTTGAAGGTTCGTGGACGAGTCAAATAATCTCAGGTAGAAATGCTAATGAAAAAGCTATTCAAGTAAGAAAAGATGATATTTCCTTATTGAATGAATTCAATAAATATACAAATTATACATTTGCATATGTGATAGCAAAAACAAAGACAAAGAAGGAATTTGATATTCTATTATTCAGAAATCAAGTAAAAGAAATTAAAAAAAATAAGTATAGATTATTTTATAAAAAATTGAGTAGAAAAGAAAAAGTTAAACTTTATACGAGAGTGTATTTTCCAAAATTATATTTAAAAATGGTGCAAATAAAAAGAAACCTTAATATAAGAACGTCATTTAAAATACCCAGAAATCGTTTTTTTATTATTAAAAAACAAATTAAATGATAGGAGTATTATTTTATGCAAATGAATGCTACTGCTTTTCAAAAATACCAAACTATATTAAAGGAAAGAGGTATTGAATTTAACTTCTTAAAAAAGAGCGATGAAGATTTAACAAGACTAGAGAATATTTTTAAAAAAATGGACTCCATTTTTTTAACACCACAAAAAAACGAAGATGAAATACAATCTTATTCTAAGAAATTAGTGAATAAAGCATATAACTTTATTTTGGCAGATAATCATCGTGATTTTGGCCTACTCTCTATATATGCTAATGATTTTATTAATAAAATTTCATTTATAAATGCGATCGGTATTCTTCCTTCATATCAAAGAAAAAAAATAGCATATATGTTATCAGAATTTGCAATTGAATTTTCAAATGAAATTGGAATGGAATTGATTAAGTTTCATATTAATAAGCATAATTTTAAATCATTAGGTTTAGTAAAAAAATTTAATATTGATTTTGAACAAGAAATTGAAAATGACAAGCTAGTTGCAGTTTTTGATCTGAAGAAAAATCAATCATAACTATATTTCATACTGAATAATTAGGTGGGTGGTAATGTTGAAGGGAATTATTTTAGCAGGTGGGCAAGGTACAAGGCTTTATCCAATTACACATGCTGTTTCAAAACAACTTTTGCCGATTTTTGATAAACCAATGATATTTTATCCATTATCCGTTTTAATGCTTGCAGGAATAAGAGAAATATTAATTATTTCTACACCGAGAGACGTACCCCTTTTTAAGAATTTATTAGGAGATGGTTCAAATTGGGGAATTGAAATAAAATATGCAGAACAAAAACATCCACGTGGTTTAGCGGATGCCTTTATTATTGGAAAAGAATTTATCAGTAATGACACTGTTTGTCTCGTCTTAGGAGATAATCTCTTTTATGGGCAAGGCTTTACCCCTGTATTGAAAAAAGCCGCAACATTAAAGGATGGTGCTTTGGTTTTTGGGTATCAGGTTAAAGACCCGCAACGCTTTGGTGTGGTGGAATTTGATCAGGAGTATAACGCTATATCAATTGAAGAAAAACCATCCCACCCTAAATCTAATTATGCAGTAACTGGATTATACTTTTATGATAACAATGTGGTGAATATCGCTAAAAGTGTAAAACCTTCTCTTAGAGGAGAACTTGAAATAACAGATATTAATAAAGAGTATTTAAACAGAAAAAAATTAAAAGTAGGGCTTCTTGGCCGCGGATTTGCCTGGCTTGATACTGGTACATTTGAAAGTTTCCTGGCTGCTGGCCAATTTGTAGAAACGATTGAAAAACGACAAGGCTATAAAATAGCTTGTTTAGAAGAAATTAGCTATCGGAATAATTGGATTTCTGTTGATGAGGTATTAGCAAGAGCCATGCAATACAAAAATGAATATGGTGAATATTTATATGACTTAGTACAGGGGAGGGCTCATGATGATACCAGTTACACAACCGTTTCTTCCTCCAAAATCTGAGTACGATGAATTAATTTCTGAGCTTTGGAATACAAAATGGTTAACGAATAACGGTTCTTATGTGAAACATTTAGAGACTAAGCTTAAAGGATATTTAAATGTTCCATCTTTATATTATGTAGGAAATGGAACCTTAGCGCTTCAATTGGCCATTAAAACACTTCATGTACAAAATGAGATCATTACTACACCTTTTTCATTTGCTGCAACTACAACGTCCATTTTATGGGAGAACTGCAAGCCAATTTTTGTGGATATTGACCCTAAAACACTTTGTATCGATCCAAATAAAATAGAAGAAGCCATAACGAATAAAACAGAAGCTATTTTAGCAACTCATGTCTACGGAATACCATGTGATGTTGAGAATATTGAAAAAATAGCAAGAAAGTATAATCTTAAAATTATCTATGATGCTGCCCATGCATTTGGAGTTCGCTACAAAGGCAAATCTGTATTACAGTATGGCGATATTGCTACTCTTAGTTTTCATGCTACTAAGTTATTTCATACTGTTGAAGGCGGAGCCATAATCAATAATACAGGTACAGAACATGACCATACAATAGAATTATTAAGAAGTTTTGGGTTTCAGGGTGAAGACTATATTAAAATTGGAATTAATGCAAAAAACTCTGAGTTCCATGCAGCAATGGGATTATGCAATTTAAAATATATTGATGAAATTATGATTAAAAGGAAAAGAATTTCGGAAATGTATAACATTCTTCTAAATAGTAAATTCGACAAGCCCCATATTTCAGATGATATTCAGTATAACTATGCTTATTATCCAGTAATTTTAGAAACGGAAAAGGAGCTTTTACATATTAAAAGACTTTTAGAAAAAAATGAAATTGAAACAAGAAGATATTTTTATCCTTCTTTAAATAATTTACCTTATCTGAATAGTAAAGAAGAATGTCCAATATCAGAAGATATCTCAAAAAGGATTTTATGTTTACCGCTCTTTAGTGAATTGAAAATAGATGATATAGAAAAAATAACGAAATTAATAAATGGGGAGAAAATAAATGAACTTACTTATAACGGGCGGCGCAGGGTTCATCGGATCTAATTTTATTTCATACTTATTAAGTCGTCATGAGCAAATTCAGATTGTAAATTTGGATAAATTAACTTATGCAGGAAATCTTGAAAATCTACAAGAAGTAATGAATGATCCACGCCATACTTTTGTTAAAGGAGACATTTGTAATAAAACACAAGTGGAGGAACTATTCGAAAGATATCAATTTAACGGAGTCATTCATTTTGCTGCAGAGTCACATGTAGATAATTCAATATAT
This sequence comes from Heyndrickxia sp. FW510-T9, assembly GCF_058781025.1. Lineage (NCBI taxonomy): Bacteria > Bacillati > Bacillota > Bacilli > Caryophanales > Bacillaceae > Heyndrickxia > Heyndrickxia sp. FW510-T9. The sequence continues at coordinate 14,717 of NZ_JBYSWK010000056.1, forward strand.
AACCCTATTTCTTTTGTAGAGACTAATATAATAGGTACCTTAATTTTACTGGAAGCTGCGCGTAAATTTTGGATGGATGGAGTTCGTTCTTATAAGCAAGGCTTTCTTAATGCAAGGTTTCATCATATCTCTACGGATGAAGTATATGGCAGTTTAGGATTAGATGGTTACTTTACAGAAAAGTCGCCATATTTACCCAATAGTCCTTATTCTGCAAGTAAAGCCTCATCCGATATGTTAGTTCGTAGTTATTACCAAACATATGGTATGAATGTCATTACGACCAATTGTTCCAATAATTATGGGCCAAAACAACACGAGGAAAAATTTATACCAACCATTATACGAAAAGCACTAGCTCTCGAAACTATTCCGATATATGGAACAGGACAGAACGTTCGGGATTGGCTATATGTTCTAGACCATTGTCGTGCTGTTGAAAAGGTATTCTTTGAAGGAAATCCTGGAGAAACATATCTTATTGGCGCTCATAATGAAAAAAAGAATAAAGACATTGCATTAATTATTTGTGAAATTCTTGATAAGCTACAACCAATTCCGAGAAATAAAAAGGGATATACAAGTTATTGTCAATTGATAGAATTCGTGAATGATAGGCCAGGGCATGATTTCAGATATGCAATTGACGATACTAGATTGAGTGAACAATTAGGGTTTCGAACGGAATATGTTTTTGAAAAGGGTATAGAAAAAACAATATTATTTTATTTAAATAAGTTAAAAAAGGAGAATGATCTTGACTACTATACCGGATATGCCAAGTGAAAGCTCTTTAAAGAAAAAGACTATTAAAGGTTTATTCTGGAGCTTTGGAGATTTAATTGCAAACCAAGGAATTCAATTTATTATCCAAATCATATTGGCACGATTATTATTGCCGGAGCATTTCGGTATTATTGGTATGATATTAGTGTTTTTAGCAATTTCAAACTCTCTTGTTGATAGTGGGATTAGTCAAGCGTTGATTCGGGAACAAAATCCGAGTCAAGCCGATTATTCCACTGTTTTTTATTTTAACATGATCGTGTCAGTGGGGATATATGGAGTTTTGTACGTTTTAGCTCCAGATATTAGTTCCTTTTTCCATGAGCCTCAATTGAAATTAATTTTAAGAATACTTTCACTAGGATTGATTATTTCTCCTATAGGAATAATTCAAAGAGCACAAATAATAAAGAAAATAAACTTTAAATTGCAAACAAAAATTAATATTATTGCTGGAGTCTTTTCTGGTGTTTCCGCTATAGTCTTTGCTCTAATGGGGTTCGGTGTTTGGAGCCTTGTAATTAAAATGTTATCTATGCAATGCATTCAATCCGGACTTTTTTGGTTTCTAAATGGTTGGAGACCTTCACTAGTGTTTAAATATGAATCTTTTAAAAGATTGTTCGGATTTGGTGTGAAAATAATGATTGCTGGTTTATTTTCAACTATTTATTCGAACATCTATTATATTTTAATTGGAAGAGTGTATTTGGCTACCCAGCTCGGATATTTTTCGAATGCCTCAAAACTAAATGATGTTGCTTCATCATCAATCACCACTGCATTGCAAAGTGTTACATATCCAGTGTTAAGTAGCATTCAGAATGAAGGAGAAAGGTTAAAATATGGCTTTAAGAAAATTATTAGAATGTCTACTTTTATACACTTTCCGATTATGATTGGGTTAGCAGCTGTTGCAGAACCTCTTATAAGTCTTATATTCGGAGAGAAATGGATGCATATGGTCATTTATTTTCGTCTTCTATGTTTTGCAGGGATGTTATATCCTTTACACGCAATTAATTTGAACATTTTGCAAGTAAAAGGGAAATCGAATTTATATTTATTAATAAGTATCGTTAAAAAAATTAACTTGACAGTTTTTCTGTTTATTGCAGTTTTGCTCAAACTAGGTGTGATTGCTTTAGTTGGAGTTGCAATTATAGATTCCTATATTGCATTCTGGATAAACAGTTATTTTTCTGGCAAAGAAATTGAGTATTCATCAATTGAACAGATAAAAGACGTGATCTTGGTGTACATAATTACAATGGTAATGGGTATTGCTGTATATGTAATGGGATTATTCTTACCCAATATTGATTTGATTAAATTAGTTTTGCAGATTGTATTTGGATGTATAGTATATATTGGTTTATGTAAGTTGACGAGAGTCAAAGAGTTAGACGAAATTTTGAAAGTGATAATACCAATTTTGAAAAAATATCCATCTACGAAAAAAAGGTTAATAAGCAAATAACTTGATAGAAATAAAAAATTTAATTATTAACTGTGAGGAATTCTTTATGGCTATTCTTAGAAAAACTTATGAGATCATAACCCAAGAAGGCTTGATTGCTTTATTTTATAAAATCATCATTTGGAAACAAAACAGGAATTTTGTAAAACTTATGGCCCAAAAACAGTGGGATAAAGCAATTATTATAGGGGAGAAATTAATCCGAATTTTACCTAAGAAAATTGGTTACTATCAGGGCGTAGCTAGATGTTATAAAAAATTAGGTCATGATGAGATAGCTACTAATATATTACAAAAAGGATTAACAATATTAATTGAACCTGTTAAAGTTTTGGAAATTCTTCATGAAAATGATGAAAATGCAACTTGTCTGAAATCAAATTATTTATACATGGGTGGAGAACAAAATTTAGGTTGTATAGAACATACCATACTTGTAAATGGTGAAACACACAATCATTTAACAAAAATATCAACGATAACAGGTTTGGAAAAAGAAAAAATTTTTTATTCTAAAATATATAGACAATATCCGAATTTAAGGGAAATCACACCGGAATTTTTCCATTTTACGGAATTGAATAATGAAAAACTGTCTTTAATTACGATGGAAAAGATTGAAGGAACTGAACCAATACTGAATGAAAATATGATTAAAAAAATAGTAAAAGCAAATCAAATAATATCTTCCAATAAATTTTATCAATTAAAAAATATTATGAAACCAGTTTTCGATAAAGATATCCGATTAGTTTACGATAACTATCCTAACCATCCTATTAGTGTTTTACATTCTTTTGTATCAATCCATAAGAAATCTACTAATCAAAAGCTTTTTTATTTGGTTTTTAAAAGAATGAAAGAAATGAAGTATTCAATAGAATCATATAAATATATGAAAAGACTTGAAAAAGTAATTATTGATATGCAAATGTATGATCTATTGGACACAGAGGTTCATTATTCTTTACAACATGGCGATTTTAATGAAACAAACATGTTAGTAGATAATCAGAGTGGAAAGTTATTTATCATTGATTGGGGAAATATGATGATAGGGCCTTCATGGATGGATATAGCCGGATTTCTAGGGCAACTAAAAAAAACATTCCATTACATAGAGACAAACTATTTATTTGACGATTTAAGTAGTCACCTTGAACCTATAGAAAAGTTGTTTTTCATCTATACTCTTATATTTACGTGGTTTATTGTTTTTACTCAATTTGAATTCGATAATAACTTAGATATGTTTGTTCGCCCAGCTGTTGAATTTGTGGAGAAAATGGGGTTCGAAATTGTTAACCAAGGTTTTATAAATGGAGAAATGTGAAAATAACATTGAGAAAGTTGGAATTTAGAAATGAGTATTGCTATTATGCAGCCATATTTCTTACCTTATATAGGTTATTGGCAATTAATGGACTCCGTTGATCAATTTGTTTTATATGATAATATTCAATTTACAAAGAATAGTTGGATTAGGCGAAATAGATATTTAGTAAATAACAATGACGCATTATTTACATTGCCTATTAAAAAAGATTCGGATTATTTACATGTACGAGATAGATTAATATTCGATTCTTTTTATTTGGAACGAAATAAAATATTGAATCGATTAAAAAGCAGTTACAGAAAGGCTCCGTTTTTTAACAATGCTTTTCCGATAATTGAAAAATGTTTCTTGTATGAAGAGGAAAACCTTTTTAAATTTATCGAACACTCTATTAAAGTGATCTGCGATTATTTAGACATTACTACTCCTATTATTATATCTTCTAATGTAAATATCAATCATTCGCTGACAAAATCAGATAAGGTAATAGCTATTTGTAAAGCTTTGCTCCAAGATACCTATATAAATCCAATAGGTGGACTAGAACTATACAGTAAAGAAGAATTTAATGAACAAGGAATAAAATTAAGTTTCCATCAAACAAAGCATTACATATACAAGCAATTTGATCATAATTTTGTACCTAATTTATCTATTATTGATGTAATGATGTTTAATTCTAACCAGGATATAAAAAGAATGTTAAAAGAATACGAGTTGGTATGAAAAACGAATTTTTCAAATACAATTAATCCGATAATTACTCTAAATGATGTATAGATCTATTTTAATGATTTTCACTTTAGAAATAACGAATTTTTAAGGGGATGTTGTAATGCATTTTATTCCACGTACAGCATTTATTTTACAGATACACAAAAACGGAAATCAAGCAAACAAATTTATTAAACAAATTCTCTCAAATGATCACGCAGACGTGTATGTTCATATTGACAAAAAAAATTATGAACAACTACATACTATGATTCTTAAAAATCCAAGAGTAATAATTTTAAAAGAATGTATAGATGTAACATGGGGTGATATCTCACAGGTAGATGCAACAATACTATTACTTAATGAAGTAATAGCATCTGGAAAGAACTATGATTTCATTTGTTTTAGAAGTGGGCAAGATTTATTAGTGAAAAATGGTTTCAAAGAGTTTTTATTGAATAATAAAAATAAGATATTTATGGATGCTTATTTTGTTGATAGAAAAAAACCACAAGCATCTTTTATTAATATTCGTTGGCCAAAACGGGCAAGACGTTTATATATTAACCCATTTCATCCATGGAGATTATTTAGGAGAACAGTTGCCTGTATATACGGATTTGGTTTAAATATATTACCTAATCCAAATACTTTGCCTGCACACTATTCCATTTATGAAGGATCTAACTGGTTTTGCATTCCTTTCAACGTTTGCCAATATATTTTAGGATTTTTAGACCAGAACAAATGGTTTTATGAAGCGTTTAAAGATAGTTTAGTTCCTGACCAGTTTTTTTTCCAAACACTAATAATGAATTCAACGTATAAAAAAGAGGTAGTCGATAATAATTTAGCATTTATTAAGTTTGGTGATTCGTTAAAAACAAGAAACAATCCTATTACTTTGAGAATGGAACATATAAATGTAATAAGGGATTCGCATCAATATTTTGCAAGAAAATTTGACGAAAATATTGATGACTTAGTAATTGATTATTTTACAAAGATGGTGAACTTCAATATTGCTGATTTTGACTATTACGATGATAAAAAAGCGAATAAATTATGTTAATTTTTATAAAATGTGTGTGGCATCAATTCGTTGGTAATAACGATTCATGATGCCTTTTTTATTTCAAAAAGCGGAGGGATAGAATTTTGGAAAAGCCCAAAACCGATTTAGTTGGATGTGAATTAATTCTCTTACATAAAAAAGACAATTGGAGTAACTATATTGAAAAATTTTCAAATTTAGATATTTATTATTCACAGGAATATGTAAATTTATTTGCTGAAGTAGAAAAAGGAATACCGGAAGCTTGTTACTATGAAAACGAATATGGAAAAGTATTTTATCCTTATATTAAAAGAAAGGTAGAAATAATGGATGGGTATTTTGACATCATAACGCCATATGGTTATGGCGGTCCTGTATTAGAAGGAAAACAAAGTGTTATTCAACAGTTTTATTTCCACTTTAATACTTATTGTTACAACAATAACATTATTACTGAAACCGTTAGATTACATCCTTTACTAAATAATTTTGAATACATAAAGGATGTTATGAATGTAGACTATATTCGAAAAACAACAGCAGTGGACTTAACTCTTTCATTAGATGAAATCAGAAAAAAATATACATCTAATAATAGAAGAAATATACGGAAAGCAATAAGTGATGGAGTATACGTTCAAGTATCAGAAAATAAAGAGGACATTGAAGCTTTTAAGAATATATATTTTGAGACAATGGATCGTAATAATGCTTTAAGTTTTTATTACTTTGATAAAACATATTTTTATAATCAATTGAAAGATACCTTATTAAGCAAACCGTATCTTCTACTAGCAAAGTATCAAGAACAAATTATAGGTGGTGTATTGTTAATAATCGGAAAAGATTTTGCTCATTATCACTTAGGTGCTTCAAAAACAGATTATTTATATCTAAGACCTAATAACCTTCTATTCGATTATATGGTGGAGCTATCCAAATCTTTCGGAGTGAAAGCATTACATTTAGGAGGAGGATACAAAGAAAACGATAGTCTATTTAAATTTAAAACTTCTTATTCGAATAATTTTAACTTTAATTATTATATTGGAAAAAATATATTTAATAATAATATTTATAATAAATTATCCCAAATGGTCTCGAATAGTAAATTACAGGACGTCGATAACAATTATTTCCCTTTATATCGAAAGCTAAAGTAAATATTCATATGATATTGTCAGTAGGTTAGGAAGTATTGTAAGTATATATATAGTGGAATTGGACGACTATAAATTTTTTTTGCAAAAATAGAGAAACTCAAACAGTTTATTAATGAAGAATGCTAATGTTTTTATATTGTAGTTTTGATTATTACAATTTTTATTGAGTCAAGGTAATCACTGAAATCTCCGGACGACAATCAAACCGAAAAGGGAGGTATGTCGTCCCTATCCCCCTATTAACGTATAGTTTGATATCAGAATCCTTGAAAGTTATTAACCCCTCAATATATTTTTTAGCTCCTTCTGGTGTAAATAACGCCCCAATAAAAGGAACACGAATTTGTCCGCCATGACTATGACCGGATAATTGCAGATGAATCGGGTATTGTGAGGCTACATCAGCTAAATCAGGCTCATGTGCTAATAAAATGGTAAATTGATTTTCCGGAATTCCTTGAACTGCCTTTGGAATATCGGATCCGCCGCCAAACATATCGTCAGTACCTGCCACGTATATTTTTTCACCCATTAGGTTAATAGATCTATGATCATTTTGCAAAAACACAAATCCGCTTTGTTTTAAACCGTCCGCAACATCCTGTTGTTTACTAACCCTGTAGTCGTGATTGCCAAATATAGAAATCTTTCCTAATGGTGCGTGCAATTGCTGTAATATTGGAATCGCCTTTTCTAATATATCTGTACTGTCCTCTACTAAATCACCAGTAAAACAAATTAAATCAGGTTTTAACCTATTAATATGATTCACGATTTTTTGGAGATGATCAATATCAAAAAATGTGCCTAAATGCAAATCACTGAAATGAACAATCCTTGTTCCTGAAAAAGAGGGAGGAAGTTGTGGAAAGGAAAGCTGAATTTTATTAATATCCAGCCAAAAACGTTCGAAAAAAAACGAATAGAGAGGAGCAGAGACAAAAGATGCAACTAAAAGTGATCCTCCTAGTTTTAAAAATTTGCGTCTGCTTATATTAGTTATATCTGTTTTTGTCACAACTCTATTCATCGCATCCATCCCAATCATAAGTTTTTTCACTTTTCGCAATAGATATATTTTACCATAAAAAATAGAAAAAGAGATAATGGGGATGCCATTACCTCTTAATTTATATTTTTGTTAACACTATCCCAATGAAAGCTGCTATGGCCCAGCTATTTGATAAGATCTTAACGATTCCTTACAAATGCAGCAACCAGATAATACCATGACAAGACAGTATAAGCTAACAATACTGCCAAAACCCAATCCTTAGTTCAACCGTCCATTATTCTATTTCTGGAGACCAATCGGAATATAGCCCTGTCCCATTACATCCTGGACAATCTATTGGTGCTGTATAGGCACTAAAAGCAGGGATAAAGCCTCTGCCACTACAATCAGGGCATTTTCCTAATGACTCCATTGTAGAACGATGCTTCTCATATCTTTCTGCACGCCAATTAGAGAATGCATTTAATATTCCCATCCTATCACCTCCACATATGAAGAATAAAAGGTTTAAAGTTTTACCCATTATTTAGTATCTCCAATAGTCTTGTTTTTATAATATTTGGAATGATAGTCTATTATGCGGGTGTAAATGGTCATAAAAAATGTCAGCAAAATCAATAGTTTTTAAGCAAATTTATTCAGCTTTATTTATGGAGAAGGCTAATATATATAGACAAGTAGGTATAATGAATTATTTTTGTAAGAATTTTCCGAAAACTGTTGGTGAATGTGCTATAATCTAGCTAACACAGTTGGCAGGGTGGGGGAGTGGTTACTTCCTTTTTTCGAGAGGGGGGATCACTGTTGATTACGACTTACCAGGCGTTGTCGTTAATGATTATGTTTGGATCTTTGATATTAACAGTGATATCGGTTGTTCTTTCTATTAATAAAAAGAAATAACCCACCCTGCATGCCAAAGTTTGGGTAGGTTACACGTTTTGAATGGACCACTATTCAACTTGCGGTAGGCTGTGTAAGGAACCGTGGTTCGGTGCCACAGTTCCTTTTTTTTATTTTTCTTTAAACTCATTATATACAAAGAAATATCTATATTCAAACGAACATACATTACTGTATTCTTATTTTAATTACAATTATCTGGACTAACACATGCAGGCAAGGGATGTATATGTTTTCCGACTTGTGTTCACTTTGCTGTTATTAGGAACACTAAAAGCATTTCAAGCAGAACAGTCGACAATTAATTCACTCACAGAAAATTAAGGAGATCAATATGAATTTTATTTTTCAAGAAGATTTATCAAATGTAGATTGGGAAGAAATGAAGCATGTATATCAATCCGTAGGGTGGAACAAGCATACGGAGGAAATGATTCAAACAGTTTTTCAAGCAAGCAATGCTGTCGTCATTATAAAAATGGAAAAACAAATTGTCGGCTTTGGCAGAGCACTTTCAGATGGGGTATTTAATGCTGCCATTTATGACGTTGTCGTTCATAATGATCACCAAGGGAAGGGGATTGCAAAACAAATCATAGCTCATTTATTAAAAAAATTGGACAACATCTCTTGTATCCATTTAATATCTACAACGGGTAATGAGGAATTTTATAGAAAAATGGGCTTCAAAAAATTAAAAACTGGTATGGCACAGTATTTGAATCCAACCCTTGATCGAGAATATTTAGAGTAAATCGATGAAAATATTATAAGGGTTTCAAAAGAAAAAATTTTCTTTTCTTAAAAACCCTTTAGTGTAGTTATTTTCTGCGTATATCTATTAAATGATCATCCTTATACCTTATTTTTACTTTTTCCCCAATTTGGAAGTTTAGAAAAGTATTGCAATCCATTTCAAATATTTTGCCATTCTCAAATTCCATTGCACAAGTTTCACTATTAGATTTAGTAGGTATTGACACTTTTTTCTTTGTTTTGCTACCAGTGAGTTTTTCACCTGGTTTGGAAGCATAATACTTCTCTATTATTTTTACCTTTTCATATGTCGAAATAGGATGATAGAAAAATAGACCTATTAAACAACCAATTAATAATACTAACATGAAACATTTTATTAAAATGCGTATCATTTAATTCTCCTTTTTTAAAATGTTAGTCGCGATCCTTTACTGCGATACCCTCAAAAAGGCTTTTCATAAGAGTCTTCTAACAGTATATTTTTCACAGACAACTTTGTTTGTAGTTTTGCGGAAAGAATCAAGCTATATAAAAGTAAATTTTATGCACAACATTTTTAGCGTTTATCACAAATGTATGGAACAAAACTATGATTTATGAATGTATTTCCTAATCTTTACCCCACATTCTGTAATTTTAATAAATTTTTTGAAACTTTTTCCTAGTTTGGAAAGTCTAATATAATGAGATAATTTATTGTTAGAAAATTAAGTTCAAATAATTTGGATTGTCTATTTAATATTCCGTTGTCTAGTTTATATAAGGCATGAATTTTCAAAGAAATCGCAGGCGCGTAGGGGGATTACATGAATAAAAAGGTTTTGTTGTTTACTTTTTTCATCAGTTTCGTCTTAGTCTTATTATCTCCACTCATATTTCCAGTTAAAGTGACTACTTTTAGTCAGCTGAAGGCATTAAGATTTGGTTTTCCATTTCCATTTATAGAGCAAACAAGCACGTTCATACCTGATCGGAAGGACTTTCCACTATCATTAACATTACTTAATCCAATGGAAAATGTTACTCAAATCTTAATTGGCAATCTTGCTCTGTCTATTATTAATGTAATGGTAGTTTATTTAGTTTGCTGGTATTGTATAAAAATAATCATGATGAAAGGGAAAAAGGTTGTAAGGTCAAAAAATTAAGGTATTGTTTCATTTACTCTAAAAAAATAAAAAATTCTTGAAAATAGAACATATATACTGTATGATTAAATAAACTGAAGAG
>NZ_JBYSWK010000057.1:0-25129 GCF_058781025.1 Heyndrickxia sp. FW510-T9
ATTTAAAACATTGACGTTTCGTTCTGTTTAGTTTTCAAAGATCAATTTCAGTTGCTTTCTTAACAGCAACTTTTATATTATATCATTTCGTTTTTTAAGTGTCAACAACTTTTTTATTCTTTAGAAGCGACATTTAATATCTTATCATCGGAAGTATATGTTGTCAACAACTTTTTTTAGTTATCTTTTTCACCGACCGTTTTCTTGTCGGTTTTTATATAATAACACCGATCTAACATTAGGTCAACAAATTATTCATGGTAAATAAATCCATACTTATAGATAACCAATTGTTCTCCTGTTAAAAATAACAGTTGCATGTATAACACTTTCCGTATACAAGTTGAAGAAATCCCCAAACATAAAAAAAGACAGAGCCTTATAAAGAAAAGACTCCGTCCAAAATACTATTTCAAGAATATAAAATATAGTAGGAAGACGATAAAAAAGAAATACATGATTGGATGAATTTCTTTGATTCTTCCTTTAACAATCATTGTAATTGGGTAGAAAATAAATCCAATAGCGATACCAGTTGCAATACTATAGGATAACGGCATTGCGATCATCGTCAAGAAAGCTGGTACTGCGATTTCAAATTTATCCCATTCAATATGTCTTAATGAAGAAACCATTAACGCTCCAACTATAATGAGAGCAGGTGCAGTTACTGGTGCTGTAATTACCGATAATAACGGAAAGAAGAATAATGATAAAATAAAGAAACCAGCCGTTACTAATGAAGCAAAACCTGTTTTTGCACCAGCAGCTACACCAGCAGTAGATTCTATGAAGGATGTAGTTGTTGATGTTCCAAGAACAGCTCCCGCCATTGTTGCGATGGAGTCTGAAACTAAAGCTTTTCCTGCGTTCGGAAGCTTATTATCCTTCATTAACCCCGCTTGATTAGCAACCGCTACTAATGTACCTGCATTATCAAAGAAATCTACAAATAGAAAAGTTAAAATAATACCAATCATACTTGTAGACCAAAAAGAACTGTCCCCAAAAGAGGAGAAAACCGCACCGAATGTCGGCTGTATACTCGGAACCTTATCGACTACTTTATGCGGTACATCTACTAAACCAAAAATCATGCCAACTACAGCGGTAAGGATCATTCCATAGAATACAGCCCCTTTGACTTTTCTAGTCATCAGAATAACAGTAATCAGGATTCCAAAGATAGCCAATAATGTTGTTCCTTTTGATAAGTCTCCAAGACTTACTAATGTATCATTATTTTTCACAATAATATCAGCGTTTTTTAAGCCGACAAAAGTAATAAACAATCCAATTCCAGCACCAACCGCATGCTTTAATTGAACAGGTATTGCATTAATAATTTTTTCACGCAATCCAGTAAGAGTTAAAATAAAGAAGAAAACTCCTGAGATAAAAACTGCACCGAGCGCATGTTGCCAAGGGATATGACTACCTAACACAACACTATATGCGAAAAACGCATTTAGCCCCATACCAGGCGCTAAAGCAAGCGGATATTTTGCTAATAGACCCATAACAATTGAACCAACCGCAGCTGCAATGGCAGTTGCCACAAAAACGGAACCATAGTCCATCCTTAATGCATCAGGTAAATCTTTAACACTAGCAAGAGTTAATGTTAACGGATTAATTACTAAAATATAAGCCATAGCCAAAAAAGTAGTTAACCCACCCAAAAATTCTTGTCGATAACTTGTTCCCAGTTCTTTGAACTGAAAATACTTTTGCATTTGATTTCCCCCTATAAAGTTTTTTAATAAATTAACCAAAAAAACGCTCCGGTATCCACCGAAGCGTTTGACTATAGGCATATGTAAAAATAGAGAGAATTATAGATAACCCTATTTCTGTTGCCTCGTAGTCAAGCTATTTACGGTAGCTCGGTAGAAACTTTTGGGCCATATCCCCAACATTATACGACACAATATAAAAATGAATTAGTACATTTTCATCATAACAACCGACAATCATACTGTCAATAAAAAATACGAACGTTTTATATTATTTTCATAATTACGTTCGTATTTTATAGTTTACTTTATTATTCCCACTCAATCGTTGCAGGCGGTTTACTAGTAATATCATACACAACACGGTTTACATGAGATACTTCGTTCACAATTCGCGTGGAGATCAATTCAAGAATATCCCAAGGAATCCTTGCCCAATCTGATGTCATTCCATCAATAGAAGTTACTGCTCGTATTCCAATCGTGTAATCATAAGTCCGTGCATCACCCATTACACCTACACTTCTGATATCAGGAAGAACAGTGAAGTACTGCCAAATTTCACGGTCAAGTCCAGCTTTTTTAATTTCTTCTCGCAAAATATAATCCGATTCCCGAACAATCTCTAATTTATCTTCAGAAATAGCACCAAGAACACGAATTCCTAATCCAGGACCAGGAAATGGCTGTCTCCATACAATTTCATCAGGAATTCCTAGCTCTGTACCTAAAGCTCTTACTTCATCTTTGAATAATGTGTTTAATGGCTCGATAAGGGTAAATTGCATATCCTCTGGCAAACCACCAACATTATGATGGGATTTAATGGTTTGTGCAGTTGCTGTTCCGCTTTCAATAATGTCTGTATACAATGTACCTTGTGCTAGAAACTCGATGCCCTCAAGCTTTGTCGCCTCATCATCGAATACGTAAATAAATTCATTACCAATGATTTTTCGCTTTTTCTCTGGGTCCGAAACACCTTCCAGCTTATTCAGGAAGCGATCTTGTGCGTCCACTTTAATGACATTCATATGGAAACCTTCCGCAAAGGTCTTCATAACACCTTCCGCTTCTCCTTTACGTAGTAATCCATGGTCAACAAAGATACATGTTAATTGATCCCCAATTGCTTTATGGATTAATACAGCTACAACAGAAGAATCAACACCGCCGCTTAATGCACAAAGAACTTTTTTATCTCCGACTTTTTCGCGGATTTTTTCAATTTCATGTTCAATGAAATTTTCCATCGACCAATTTGCTTCACACTCACAAACATGAAAAACAAAATTCTTTAACATTTCATTTCCATATACGGAATGCTGTACTTCCGGATGGAATTGAACCGCATATAAATTTCTGGATGCATCACTCATGGATGCGATAGGACAGGATGGACTAATAGCATTTACCGTAAATCCTTCTGGTGTTTCAGTTACTAAGTCACCATGACTCATCCATACAATTTGTTCACTTGGTTGATTTTCAAACAGCTTTGATGGTGATTTCACCTCAATCTGAGCTTTCCCATATTCGCGGTTCTTAGCAGGCTCAACACGCCCGCCAAAATGCTTTGTCATTAATTGCATTCCGTAACAAATGCCTAAAACCGGAATACCTAAATCGAAAATAGCATCGTCACAGTGAAATGCATTTTCATCGTACACACTGTTAGGTCCACCAGAAAAAACGATCCCTTTTGGATTCATCGCTTTAATTTCTGCTGCAGTTAACGTATGGGGATGAAGCTCACTATAGACACCAAATTCACGTATTCTTCTTGTGATTAACTGATTGTATTGACTACCGAAATCTAACACAACAATCATTTCTTGATTTTGCACGCTTGCATTTTCAGCCATTGGACATCCTCCATTTTTAGAAAATAAAAAAAACTAGAATTTCCGCCTTAAAGTAAGAAAGAAGGCAGAATTCTAGTTTTTGTGAAATAGCAAATAGCAATGAGGTTTGAATGCACACTCGTATAAACTACAGTGTCCCTCATACAAAAACGGTAGAATAAAACTGCCTTCATAGTAAATCATTTACGGTGATTTGTAGAAACTTCTGAACCATATTTTCAAAATTATATGAAGTGCAACCTATATTTTGTACCATTGTATACTTGATTGCAAATTGGGTCAACTGCTTGTTTTTTTAATTAAATTTTCCCATAATTCACGCGTCTCTTCCCACTTGACACCTGTATCTAAACCTCGATAAATGATTCTTTCGTAATGCTCGGTTAATTGTCTCATTGCAGTTGTTTCAAAAAAGGAATCTACATACTTGGCAAACTCTCGTAATGTTTGCCCATTTTGCTTTTGGATTCCATATCTATCTAGCTGTTTCAACAGAGATAAATATGCCCTTGAAAAAGTATCTGGAGTATCCTTTTTCCGGTAATGGAACACTAAATAATATGGAAGCCATTTACTTCGTTTCAAATAAATATACCCTATTGCAAAGAGTATCAGAACGAAAATAATTATAAAACGCAGCCAATGCAGCTTTATATAATCCATTGCTTTTTTCCACTCTACTTTAAGTGAAAACTTTTCCGTAGTCGGTGTGTCATCCTGCGAAACTTCCTGTTTTGGATTCTTTTTCGGTTGGTTCTTTTGCATATCTTCTTCAGGTGACGTGGAATTAACTACTTTACTTTCATCATCCCTGAAAATAGCATTATTCGAAAATCCTATAGTAGGTTCAAATGGCACCCATCCCACAGTTGGAAAAAGAACCTCCACCCATGAATGTGCATTATTGTTCGTTACATCATACAATTTATTATTGTCGTCAACCGTGTCTACATAATCTCCTCCAGAAAAACCCTTCACCCATCGGGACGGAATTCCAACCTCCCTTAGTAAGGTAACCATAGAAGTAGAAAAGTTATCGCAATAACCTCTTTTGGTCTCAAATAAAAATTGATCCACATAATCTTCATTATTCTTTGGAATGGCAACGTTCTTTTGGTCATAAACAAAACCATTCATTTGAAAATATTGTTCAATTGCCTTTGCTTTATCATATTGGTTATCTTTACCCTTAGTAATTTTCTCAGCCAAGTCCCGGACACGCTGTGGAAGTGTATCTGGCAACTGTAAAAATGGGGTGAGTGTAGTGAGCATCGATACATCGACAGCTGTCTGATCTTTTTTTAATTCTTTAATGCTATACTGTGGAACATTATAAATAACCTTATAATCTGTTATTCCATGATTTGGATCCTGATTAAATAGAGTCACTTTATCAGTAGTGGCATTATTAACGAATTTTTCTAATCCACTTTTATCACTGATAGTCTGAAGCCCATATGGATACACAATTATTTGACTTTTTCTATTAAAATGGATATCGGCCGTATTACGTTTTTGAATTTCATTTTGGTATGAACGAACAGAAGTGAATGCTGGGTAACCAGAAGCAAAAACATCCGTCGGAACATTTACTGTATTAACCCAACCCTTCCCAGTATACGTATCCCTTGTTTCCACTCGCCAATATTGTCTTGAAGGGGCCTTTACTCTAAAAACAACTTTGTTATCCCCTTGAAACGGTCCACCTAAACGAGAATCATCCTCCCGAAATCCAACTGTACTTAACCCGCCAGAACCTTTTCCATTATGTTGTTTATCCTTCCCTACATGTGCCTGAATATAAGGCACTGGATCTGGCCAAAGAGCATTTGCTTTTGGGACACATAGAGCAAAAAGGGTACATCCGCTGATCATAACCGTCAATGGAACAATCCACCATACCCAATTGTTTTTTGAATTTGCGACTCTGTTTTGCTCAGATAGTCTTTTAAAATAAAGTATGCCCAGCACAGCTAATCCAACTATCATCGTTCGGACAATTGGCCATTCACCATGATAAGGGGTGAATGTATCTAATATCGTGATATAAAGAATAGTCATCACAAAGAAAATAAAAATATTTCTTCTAACCGTAATCCAATATTTAAGAAGATAGGTGATAAGCCAAAGTAGTATAAAAAATAATAAACTTCGAAACTCACCTGATAAAAGATCCCAATTGCCAGCAAATAATTGTTTCATATTATGAGTGAGGCCACTTAAAAAATCATGAATCCAGCTAAATCGAAATATTGATTCCTTATGATATAAATGGTGCAGTGAGAACATAATAAAGACAAACTTCAGGACAATATCAATTTCCTTTCGAATATGAAAAATATATAGAACGAAGGAAATAAATATAAAAAGAACGAATAAATTTGCATTTCCCGTATCTGTTATTGTCTTTAGAGGTCTAATCCATTCCCATAATAGCAAGAAACTAAAGGCATATAAAATCGTGATAAAACCTTTATTATCTCGTTTTTGGTCTCTCATCTTTGCTTCACCCCCAATAAAGCGGAGCGAAAACCGTCTTCATATAGAAACCGAACATAAGTACCGTTTTTTAAGGCTTGCTCATTTAATTTATTTTCTTCTGTTGATATTTTTTCTCCTGTTTCTTTAATGACAAACATAACAACAGACCCCGTTTTTCTTGTAAACTGGTGAACGCTGTTAATTAAAGATTCAGTTAGCTTAGAAGTAACAATCATAATGGAAGCGGATTGCTGGTAAAATACCTTTTCCCCTGTAAGAATTGTTTTTACAGGAAACTGACTATCTGCTTTCACCTTGGCAAGATGATAAAAAAGCTGATGCTGATGTTCTTCCCCACCTTTAATTGGAAAAATCGAATGATCCTCCCCAACCGAGTAAAGACCAATTTGGCCACCATGTCTAATGATTGTCCTGATAAGTGATGCAGAAAACTTAACCATTGATTCAAATGCCATAGAAGGGGTCCTGTCTAAAATAATCGAAATATCATTGGATTGGCGTTCTTCAAATTCTTTTGTTTTCATTTCATTCATTCTTGCGGTAGCCTTCCAATCAATCCATGTAAAACGATCCCCTGGCTGATATTGCCGATTTCCTGTAACCATGGTCGAATCATTCTGAATTTTAATCTGTGATGCTGTTGCACCTTGTTCATAGCGGCTTTCAATTGCCCTGTAAACCATATCAATGTATGAAGGGTACACAAGAATTGTTTTTGGATCTGATACTACATGACTTTTTAAAATAAGCCCCAGAAAATCACCGCTCTTTATGGCAATATCCCCAAAAAAGTGTTCACCCCTTTGGAGATTTTGGGCGGTATAAATCACACTCATCCTTTTTTTAAACCATGGATAAAGAATCAGTTCTTCCCCTTTGTCCATAAAACTTGTTTCATTTCGAATAATAAGGAAAAAAAGCGGAACCGGAATTTTCCTTTCGATTGTAACCGTAATCTTTAGCTCATCCCCAACACTATAGCTATCACCATTAAAGGTTCTTTCTACTTTAAAATCAGCCATTGGGTAAAAGGCAATAAGCAGAGCATATAAAACAAATGGTGTAAAGCTATAGAATAAAAACCAGCTTACAAATCCCCCTTGGAACATAGCATAGGAAAATATGATTCCCAACGTTATGAGAAGGAGTACTATTTTCATCCATGTTTTCATTTTCCACTTTAGTATCTTCTTCATCATTACTTCACTACCTTTTGCACTGGTACACGGATATAACGGATTACTTCGTACACAATATCCTCTGGTGTTTGACCTCCATACTTCACTTCAGATTTCAAAATAATTCGATGTGAAAATACATATGGTGCTAAGTATTGAACATCATCTGGAATGACAAAATCACGCCCATGTAAAAAGGCATAGGCTTGCGCTGCCTTCATTAAGGCAATCGAGCCACGTGGACTAACTCCAAGATATACATTTCCATGAATTCTCGTTTGATGAGCTATACTAACAATATATTGTTTAATACTGTAATCTACATATACTTCCTTTACTTCATTTTGCAACTCTCTTAACTCTTGAAGAGAAATTACCGATTCTAAGGTCTCAATCGGGGCTTGACGCTCTGCCCTATTTAAAATATCAATCTCTTCATCTATTTCCGGATAGCCCATTTTCATTTTTAATAGAAAGCGATCGAGCTGAGCCTCTGGCAAAGGATATGTTCCCTCGTATTCAATAGGATTTTGCGTAGCCATAACAAAGAATGGCTTATCAAGTAAACGGGTAACCCCATCAACCGTGACACTACTTTCTTCCATTCCCTCTAATAGGGCAGACTGCGTTTTCGGAGAAGTACGATTAATTTCATCTGCTAGAATAATATTTCCCATAATTGGACCAGGTCTAAATTGAAATTCTAGTTCTTTTGGATTATATATCGAAACACCGATAACATCGGATGGCAATAAATCAGGCGTAAATTGAATCCTTTTAAAAGAAGCATTAACTGATTTGGCAAGAGCACGAACCATCATGGTCTTACCTACCCCAGGAACATCTTCGAGGAGAACATGGCCCTCCGCTAGCAATGCAACGAGACTAAGCTCGGCAACACTTGTTTTTCCAATCATTACTTTTTCAATATTACTCAACACTTGCTTTAGCTTTGGATGCATATGAGTTGCTGTCATTGTTTACCTCCAGGTCTTCGAAATGTAAAACGCTTTGGAAAATTTCTAATATTTAGGTTCTATTAATAGCATACTATGAAATGCCTAGGAGAAAAAGTATGAAAATGGATTTTCTATCATTCATTATTTCTAAAGTACTATTTTCGAGAATTTTGCAACAAATTAAACTACTACGAATGTCTGCTCACAACCCAATATGTGAATGGCCGATCTACTTTCATCGCTGTTATTTCTCCCTTATACTGTCGTTATTCTCAAATAAAAAAAAGAGAGCTCTATTAGAACTCCCTTCCATCTTACTTCCAAAATTCATCAAATACATTGATGGGTAAATGACGTTTATGCTCTGATTTTTTATAATGTGCCTCTAGTCTTTCCTGCGCATGTTTGGAAATCTCTTTTCCTTCTAAATAATCGTCTATTTCTTCATAAGAAACACCAAGTGCATTTTCATCTGGCAATTGCGGCCGTTCATCTTCAAGGTCTGCTGTCGGTGTTTTTAAATATAGGTGCTCTGGACAGCCTAACTCGCTTAATAACATTTTTCCTTGGCGCTTATTCAGTCGGAAAATCGGAACAAGGTCTGCTCCGCCATCACCATATTTCGTATAAAATCCAGTGATCGCTTCTGCTGAATGATCGGTACCAAGTACAACACATTTTTCCATCGCTGCAATACTATATTGTACGACCATCCGCTCTCTTGCTTTTACATTTCCTTTTTCAAAATCCGAGAGGTAGATTCCCGCTTCTTTCAATGACTGTTCAATAGCGTCTACTGACGGCCGAATATTTACTGTTACATCTTTATCTGGTTGGATAAACTGAATAGCATCTTCTACATCATTCGCATCCTTTTGAACTCCATAAGGGAGGCGGACCGCAATATACTTATAGTCTTGATTACCCGTTTCTTCCTTCAATTCATTGATTGCAAGCTGTGCGAGTTTGCCAGCCAAAGTAGAGTCTTGCCCGCCTGACTGCCCTAAGACAAAACCTTTGAAATACGGATATTTTTTTAAGTAAGCTTTCAAAAATTCGACACTGATGCGGATTTCCTCTTGTGGGTTGATGACCGATTTTACTTTCATTTCTTCTATAATTTGTTTTTGTAGAGTTCCCATTCAATATGATCCTCCTCAGCTCCGAAATTATTCTGATAGGCTTTTTACATGCTGTTTAACTTCTTCAATATTCCTGATTTTATTATTCCAACATTTTTGACTTAAATCCACTGGATATTCATGTGGGTTAAGAGAACGTTTATATTCTTCCCAAAGGAATGCTAGACTTTCTCGGGAATATCCTTGAATTTCATGAAGGGATGGCAATTTATAGACGAATTCTCCTTCAACAAATATGTCGTGTAGCAAATTTTTAGCCTCAAAGTGAGTGACTACTTTACTAATATAGGTATGAACAGGATGAAACATTTTTAATTCTTGCGCAGACTGAACATCCTCGTCATGCATCGCAATATAGTCGCCTTCAGACTTATAGTTTTGTGTATTAATAATTCTATACACTTTTTTTAGTCCAGGTGTGGTTACTTTTTGGGCATTGCTCGAAATCTTAATAGTATCTTGCATATTACCATTCTCGTCTTCAATAGAGACCATTTTATAGACTGCCCCTAATGCTGGCTGATCATAAGCTGTAATAAGTTTGGTTCCAACACCCCAAACATCAATTTTTGCCCCTTGTGATTTTAAATGTAAAATCGTATATTCATCCAAGTCACTTGACGCCACAATTTTTGCATTTGGGAATCCCGCTTTATCCAGCATTTTTCTAGCTGCTTTTGATAAAAACGCCATATCACCGCTGTCTAAACGAATTCCAATGAAATTAATTTTATTTCCGAATTCCTTTGCTACCTTAATCGCACTTGGAACACCAGATTTCAACGTATCATACGTATCCACTAGAAATACACAATCATAGTGACTTTCTGCATATTTTTTGAAGGCGGTATAATCGTCACGGTATGCTTGGACCATTGCATGTGCATGGGTACCTGACACCGGAATTCCGAACCGTTTTCCGGCTCTAACATTACTGGTAGCGTCAAAGCCGCCAATAAATGCTGCCCTTGTTCCCCAAATAGCAGCATCTAGCTCATGGGCACGTCTTGAACCGAATTCCATGACTGTTTCATCCCCAACAACATGCTTAATTCTAGACGCTTTCGTGGCAATTAATGTTTGGAAATTCACAATGTTAAGCAAAGCAGTTTCCACAATTTGCGCCTGAGCAAGGGGTGCTTCCACTTGGATCATCGGCTCGTTTCCAAATACTACTTCGCCTTCGTGCATACTTCTTACAGTCCCCGTAAAGCGAAGATCACTTAAGTATTGCAAAAACTCCTCTTCGTACCCTAATTCATTACGCAAATATTGAATATCTTCTTCAGAAAATCGAAAGTCTCTTAAATATTCCGTTATTCTTTCTAATCCTGCAAAAATGGCATATCCATTATCGAATGGAAGCTTTCGAAAAAACAATTCGAAAACAGCTTTTCTTTCATGTACTCCATCTTGCCAATACGTTTTTGCCATATTAATTTGATATAAATCTGTATGAAGGTTTAAGCTATCATCATTATAGAGCCGAACCATCAAACCCCACTCCTTACTTTGCTAAGGCACCTTTTTTAATATAAATTTGTCTACCTACAGCGCGCCTATCGGCTAGCGGATTTCTCCGTCTCCTCCCTACGATAAGTCAACATCACGTGAAATTTGAAATGCTAATTTCACTCGGTAAAATTAAACTTCAAATTTTACTCGGTGAAGATAGTAGTTCAATTTTCAATAGTTCGTGAACTACCTCACTGTGTTTCCTAAATCTTGCGTCGAAGACTACGAAGGTGAAATTAAACTTCAAATTTCACTCATCCGTACACCGTTGAGCAAGGCGCCTCCGCTTTTCTTATTCAAAGGACTTTAGCTCCTAATGTGTTTTTAAAATGTTCGAGTGCCCATTCATGGCCGATATGATTGAAACTTGCAACAGCACCTGAATGTATCACTAGTCGAAAGCCTTTATTGTATGCATCGACAGCTGTATGAAGGATGCAAATATCTGTACATACCCCGCATAAATGCAGTTCTTCTATTCCACGTTCTCGTAATTTTATTTCCAGATCCGTTCCGGCAAAAGCACTATATCTCGTTTTATCCATATAATGCACATTCACATTATTTTTATGTTGATTGTATACAGTTTGTAAGGCACCATAAAAATCGCGGCCGCTTGTTCCTTCTATATTATGTGGCGGAAAAAGATTTGTCTCTGGGTGAAGGGTATCCCCTTCCTTGTGACAATCAACAGCAAACACAACATATTCATGATTCCGAAGAAACTCTTGCGTCAATTTCACTATTTCTTTTTCTATATTCTGTCCTGGTCCTCCACATGTAAGTTTCCCTGCATCTGCAACAAAATCATATGTATAGTCAATATTGATAAGCGCTCTTTTGAACATATTTTCTAGCCCCCAAACGGAAAATAGAACTTGCACTACCATTTTACACTAATTGATGGGAATTGGAAAAAGACTTTAAATAAAGCAAATGAAAAGTTAATAAACTTCGAAATTACTGACAACATAAATGTAAGGAATTTCCCCTTTTCAACCTTTGCATTTGCGTATATGATAGTAAAAGATTGTTTGCATAAATATTCATCAATTATATTATTTAATCATCGCAGGGGGTGTGGATATTGAGTTATCAATCCACCAATCAAAAATCTAGTGCTAAACAAAACGAATTAAAACGCGGACTAAAAACAAGGCATTTAACAATGATTTCTCTTGGTGGTTCCATCGGTACAGGATTATTTTTAGGAAGCGGATCTGCCATATACTCCGCTGGACCAGGGGGAGCATTGTTAGCATATATTATTATCGGTATCATGGTCTATTTTATTATGACCGGCCTCGCAGAGCTTGCAGCATTCATGCCAACAAGTGGGGCATTCAGCACATACGCTACTAAATTTATCGATCCCGCATTAGGATTTGCATTGGGATGGAATTATTGGTATAGCTGGGCGATTACCCTTGCTGCTGAACTATCTGCTTCCACACTTGTAATGAAATTCTGGTTCCCAAATAGCCCATCTTGGTTATGGAGCGGTATTTTCATTATCATAATTTTTGGATTGAATATTTTATCCGTGAAAGGTTATGGAGAAGGAGAATATTGGTTCTCTTTTATTAAAGTAGCGACCATTATTATCTTTATTGTTGTCGGTGTTTTGATGATTTTCGGAATTATGAATGGTGGACATGCCATTGGCTTTAAGAACTTCACAATAAAAGACGCACCATTCCATGGAGGATTTTTAGCAGTACTTGGAGTATTCTTAACAGCCGGATTCTCCTTCCAAGGTACGGAAATCATCGGAGTTGCGGCTGGAGAAAGTGAAAATCCTAGTGTAAGTGTGCCAAAAGCTTCTCGTAGTATTTTCTGGCGTATTCTATTATTTTATGTGCTAGCGATATTTGTTATTGGACTTATCATTCCATATACAACAGCAAGTTTGCAAAGCGATAATATCATGGTCAGTCCATTTACTTTAGTATTCAAAAAAGCTGGACTAGCATTTGCAGCATCTGTTATGAATGCGGTTATCTTAACAGCCGTATTATCAGCGGGAAATTCTAGTTTGTATGCGTCCACTCGTATTTTATATGCCATGGCACATGAAGGACAAGCTCCACGCTTCCTAGGTAAGCTAAATAAACGGGGTATTCCTGTTCCTGCACTTATAATTACAACCATCGTTGGAATGCTTGCTTTTCTTGCTTCTATTTACGGTGATGGTGCAATTTATATGTGGCTACTAAATGCGGCTGGGGTAACAGGATTTATATTCTGGCTAGGAATTGCCGTTAGTCATTATCGTTTTAGAAAAGCCTTTGTAGCACAAGGTCATTCACTTGATAAACTGCCATACCGTGCGAAGTTCTATCCATTTGGACCGATCCTTGCATTTGTGGTTTGTTTAATAGTTGTTTTAGCTCAGGATTATCAAGCATTTTCAGGTGGCAAAGTTGATTGGATGGGTGCCATCGCAGCGTATCTTGGCATCCCGTTATTTTTAGTGATGTGGTTCGGGTATAAATTTATTAAGAAAACCAAAGTAGTTCCTTTAGAGAATTGTGTAATTGAAATGAATGAGTAGAGTTTTGCGGGGAGGAAAACAAATTAGATGTTTTCCCCTTTTTAAATTATGAAAATGATCATTTCTCATTAAATTATCATTTTCCTTTCATGAAACTTTAGGATTTGCGTATTATGATGTATTTAGTCTTACAGACAAGCAGCAGCAAAATACTAATCAACTAGACTCTTCCCCCCAAAAAGATGTCTAGTACCTCCTTTATTGTGCCGGCCGTGTGCCGGTTTTTTCTTTTTTATTTAGATGGAGAGGAACGTAAGATGATTTTTAAAATTTCGCTGAATTATTTTAATAATATTCGGAAGGGTAACCATTACTCATAAAGTGCAATTTATTTAAGAAAAAAATCCCCTCGGACTAAAGTCCAAGAGGATTTTTACATTCAATGGGATTACATCATTCCCATACCGCCCATGCCACCCATATCTGGCATTCCGGCACCAACAGCACCTGCTGGTTCTGGTTTATCAGCAACAACTGCTTCAGTAGTTAATAACATAGCTGCAACACTTGCTGCATTTTGAAGAGCAGAGCGTGTAACTTTAGTAGGATCCACGATACCTGCTTCAAACATATTTACCCATTCACCTGTAGCTGCATTGAAGCCGATGCCAATTTGTTCTTTTTTCAAGCGATCTACAACGACAGATCCTTCAAGGCCTGCATTGTGAGCAATTTGGCGAACTGGCTCTTCTAATGCACGAAGTACGATGTTAATACCTGTAGCAACATCACCTTCTGCAGCAATTCCAGCTACTTTATTGTATACATTCACAAGAGCTGTACCACCACCGGATACAAGACCTTCTTCAACTGCTGCACGAGTTGAGTTCAAAGCATCTTCAATGCGAAGCTTGCGTTCTTTCAACTCAGTTTCTGTTGCAGCACCTACTTTGATAACCGCAACCCCACCTGCAAGCTTAGCAAGGCGTTCTTGTAATTTTTCACGGTCAAATTCAGAAGAAGTTTCTTCTAATTGAACACGGATTTGATTTACACGAGCAGCAATTGTAGCTGCTTCTCCAGCGCCTTCTACAATTGTTGTATTTTCTTTTGTTACAACAACTTTAGCTGCACGTCCTAAATGCTCAATTGATGCAGATTTCAATTCAAGTCCTAGGTCTTCTGTAATTACTTGACCACCAGTTAATGCTGCGATATCTTCTAGCATTGCTTTACGGCGGTCACCGAAGCCAGGTGCTTTAACTGCTACTGCATTGAATGTTCCACGAAGTTTATTCAATACTAATGTTGGAAGAACTTCACCTTCAACATCTTCGGAAATTAATAATAATGGCTTGCCTTGTTGTACCACTTGCTCAAGTACAGGTAAGATTTCTTGAATGCTAGAAACTTTCTTATCTGTAATTAAGATATATGGATTATCAAGAACCGCTTCCATTTTATCTGAATCAGTTACCATATAAGGTGATGCATAACCACGATCAAATTGCATACCTTCTACTACATCCAATTCAGTAGAGAAGCCTTTTGATTCTTCAATCGTAATAACACCATCATTACCAACGCGTTCCATTGCTTCTGCAATCAATTGTCCTACTTCTTCATCAGCTGAAGAGATAGCAGCAACTTGTGCGATAGATTCTTTTCCTTCGATTGGCTTAGAAATTGCATTAAGTTCTTCAATTGCAACTTGAGCAGCTTTTTCCATTCCTTTACGGATACCAACTGGGTTTGCACCAGCTGTAACGTTTTTCAATCCTTCACGAATCATCGCTTGAGCAAGTACAGTTGCTGTAGTAGTACCGTCACCAGCTACATCATTTGTTTTGCTTGCAACTTCAGAAACTAATTTTGCACCCATGTTTTCGAATGCATCTTCTAATTCAATTTCTTTTGCAATGGTTACACCATCATTTGTGATAAGTGGAGAACCGAATTTTTTCTCAAGAACTACGTTACGACCTTTTGGTCCTAATGTAACTTTTACAGCATCTGCTAATTTATCCACACCGCGAAGCATTGCACGACGTGCTTCTTCACTGAATTTAATTTCTTTTGCCATCGTAAACGACCTCCTCGTCATTCTTTGAAATGGTGCTTATTTTAATCGTACAACCTGTAATAAAATTAACCAATAACAGCTAAGATGTCCGTTTCACGAAGAATTAAATATTCTTTACCTTGGTATTTCACTTCTGTACCAGCATATTTTGAGAAGATGATATGATTGCCTTCAGATACCTCTAGCGCTACACGCTCACCGTTATCTAAAACACGTCCAGTACCTACAGCGACAACCTTGCCTTCTTGTGGCTTTTCTTTTGCAGAGTCAGGTAATACGATACCGCTCGCAGTTTTTTCTTCTGATTCAACTAGCTCAATTACGACGCGATCACCTAGTGGTTTTAACAAGTGAAACGACCTCCTTGAATTTAAAATATGTAAATTTTTCATTATTAGCACTCATCACTCTTGAGTGCTAACACAATTATTATAATAAATAATTCATTTCAAATTTGCAAGTATTGTACATTATTTTTTTGAAAAGGGAGAAAGTACACTGTAATAATAATTGACCAATCCTATTAATTGTATTCATAACCATTCATCTTTCATGCATAAAATAATGGAAGGGATTTTTCGATAATGGATATCCAAAAGTTACGATGGGCTACACATTATGTCATGGAATTTAATAAGATTACACCTACAAGAATGGTTCATTGTTGAACACAACCATTATCAATAGTAGAATGAACATATGCTACGATCAGGAAGGAATACATTACATTGAAAAAAGAATATGTCTATATATTAATCACCTATATTGTGATGCAGCTTTCAGGGCTATTCGGTGCTCCACTTGTCTATGTGATAGGTATCAAAGCATTTGATGTGTCGCAAAAGCAAATGAAATTACTAGCACCTCCATACTGGATTGTCATAAGTTTTATTATTGCTTTAGTAATTGTCTTATTTATGTTAAGGAAATCCGAAAATAACCGCATTGGCGATCGTACAATTCCTCTTCCAATCGGTAAATCTTTGGCTTGGGCTTTTGGTGGTATTATTCTTGCTTTTGTTGCTCAATATGTTGCGGTAATCATTGAACAACTACTTGGAGTTAAAACGGGCTCTGAGAATACGCAAAGAATCATTGATTTGATCGAGACCTTCCCTATGGTAGTAATAGTAAGCTCCATTGTTGGGCCAATTTTAGAGGAAATTGTCTTTCGGAAAATCATATTTGGAACACTAAATAAACGTTTTTCATTCTTTTTTTCAGCTGTTATGAGTTCGATTATTTTTGGATTAGCGCATCTGGAGCCTGTCCATCTAATTTTGTATTCTGCTATGGGGTTTACCTTCGCGTTTCTTTATTATAAAACAAAAAGAATTTTGGTCTCCATTATTGCTCATGTAATGATGAATACAATTGTTGTCATCGGACAGTTTTTATATCGCGAAAATATTCAAAATATCATAGAAAATCATGACAAAGTACATAGCTTTATTGGGGGATTTTTTGGATGAGAGCTATTTTTTCTGGTATTATATATTGCCTATTAGGAGTTCTATTTACTTATATGGCAACACAAAGAGTCGCAACAAGTGGATGGGGAGCATTTACATATGTACTCATTCTTTTAGCAACTTTAGATTTTGGGGCAGGTATTAGGATAATCCTATTATATTTTAAAATATCGAGCCATAAAAATAAGTAAAACCTTCCATAATGGAAGGTTTTTTTAATCAATATTATTTTCCAGTTCGTACTGTGCTTCCGCCGCTTTCACTTTTCGATATCCAATTTTAGAGATCCAAATACTAACCTCATACAATAGGATTAGCGGAATACCGACCGCAATTTGTGAAATAATGTCCGGAGGCGTAATAAAAGCTGCAACAATAGTGATTATAAAATATGCATATTTACGTACTTTCCTTAAAAACATTGGGGTAATAATGCCTAATCTTGTTAAAAACAACACTACTACTGGTAACTCAAATAAGAATCCAAAAGGAAGAGTAATCTGAAATAAAAACTGGAAGTATTCATTAATACCTATTACTGCATGAATATCCATTTGCTTAGATAATTTTAACATGAAATTGATAATGATCGGGAACAGTACAAAGTAAGAAAAAGCCAGTCCACCGATAAATAATATTAGTGTAATAGGAATATAGCTTAAAGTAACTCTCCGTTCTTTTTCATATAAACCAGGACTGATAAACGCCCATAATTGATAGAGAATAATCGGTAGAATCATGATCAAGGCTAAATAAAAAGTAACCTCCCAGTACACTTTAAAGGGATCTGTCAGACGAAAAGCATTCATCGTCAAATTTTTTGCTATTTCCTCATTTTGCAAATACCGAATAATCGGCTGCGAGATAAACATACTTACAATGCAAGCCAGGATAAAGAAAACGACTATCACGAACAGCCGTTTCCTTAGCTCTGATATATGTTCAAAAATCGTCATTTCTTTTTGACTCATTTTATTTCACCAACATTTACTTTACGTCATCTTTTTTTATATCAACATTTGTATCTTTTTTTTCATCTTCATCATCATCTGCCAAACCTTTTGTGGCATTTTTAAATTCACGTAAAGTGCTTCCTGCTGCTTTACCTAGTTGAGGCAACTTTTTCGGACCAAACACTAATAAAGCTACAATGACAATAAGAATAATACCTTCAATACTTGGTCTAAACACAGTGCCCACCTCCTTATACTGTTATAATAGCAGAAATCAACCATTTTTTTATTATGAATTTGTTCCCGCCTGTGAATTTTCCGTGTCATTTGGATAATGCTTTAAAAAATATACAAGGGATTGCAACTCGACAGCTAAATCAATATGATGCACTCGAATAGAAGTCGGTACATTTAGTCTAGCCGGTGTGAAATTTAATATACCTTTTACATTCGTTTCTATAATCCGATCCGTAATGGGCTGAGCAACTTCTGCTGGAACAGTTAAAATAGCAATAGAAATATTCTCTTCTATTAAACGCTCTTGTAGTTCTGACAAATCATAAACATGCACTTGTCCAATTTTTTTCCCTATCTTATTTTTATCTATATCAAAAGCAATTTCAATCTTTGTGTTATTATTTTTTAAAAAATTATAATTTAAAAAGGCCGTTCCTAAATTTCCAACTCCAACTAATGCTACTTTTGTTAATTCATCCTGATCCAGCGTTTTCCGAAAAAAGGTTAAGAGATAGTTAACATTATAGCCATACCCTTTTTTACCAAGTGCCCCAAAATAGGAGAAATCCCTGCGAATCGTGGCAGAATCTACTTTAACTGCTTCACTAAGCTCCGCAGACGAAACTCTTTGCTTCCCTGAATTATGCAGGTTTTTCAAAAAACGATAGTAAAGAGGCAATCTTTTTGCCGTTGCCTGAGGTATTTTTAACGTATCTTCATTCATTGGCTTTCCCCCATATTGATTTCATGCCTTGTTCTTCTATATTACTCTTCCCTTTTATAATCCTTACTCGAAACCCCACCAGACTTTTCAACCAAAAAAGTGGGGCCAATCACCATTCCCTTGTCAACAGCTTTGCACATATCATATACCGTCAATGCCGTAGCAGTGGCCGCTGTCAATGCCTCCATTTCTACACCGGTGCTACCTTTTGTTTTAACCGTAGAACGGATACAAAGGATAATTTGCTCATTCTTTTTCTTCCATGTGAATTCAATATTGATTCCACTCAAAGGGATGGGATGACACATTGGTATAATGTCCCATGTTTTTTTTGCCGCCATAATTCCTGCAACTTGAGCAACCGCTAAGACATCCCCTTTTTTTACTTTATTCTCACTGATAGATTTATATACTACTTCATTCAATTCAACACTAGACTCGGCAATAGCAATACGAATAGTTTCTGGTTTAGCGCTTACATCCACCATCTTTGCCCTTCCCTGCTCATTAAAATGAGTGAAAGATGACATATTAATCCACCTCTTTTGTTCATCATACACCTTTTTTAGGTGCATGTCATCGCTTCACTCACGAAGAATTCACAATATTTCCCCATTCTAATCACGATTATTGCCGAAAGATGCCGAAATACGTTACACTAACATTAATAACTTGAGGTGATAGAGATGATACTATTACAAGTTCAACAGCTTTCAAAATATTTTGGTGCTGAACTTATTTTATCGAATATAAAATTAGAAATCCAAACAAGAAATAGAATTGCCCTTGTCGGTCGGAACGGCGCTGGCAAATCCACTTTGCTAAAAATCATATCTGGCCAAATATCATATGATTCTGGTGAAATTTTCAAGCCAAAAGATGTATCAATTGGCTATTTAGCTCAAAACACAGGGCTTGAATCTGAATTATCGATTTGGGATGAAATGCTAACAGTATTCCAGCATTTAAAGGTTATGGAAAAAAGACTACGTTCTCTAGAACAGCAAATGTCTGATCCATCTATTTATGATAATACTGAGCAATATGAAAAACTCA
This sequence comes from Heyndrickxia sp. FW510-T9, assembly GCF_058781025.1. Taxonomy (NCBI): domain Bacteria; kingdom Bacillati; phylum Bacillota; class Bacilli; order Caryophanales; family Bacillaceae; genus Heyndrickxia; species Heyndrickxia sp. FW510-T9. The sequence continues at coordinate 19,917 of NZ_JBYSWK010000057.1, forward strand.
TGAAAGAATATGATGAACTGCAAGTCCGTTTTAAAGATTCCGGCGGTTATCAGTACGAGTCGGATATTCGATCTGTTCTTCATGGTTTACGGTTTAGCGATTTTGATTATACTACTTTAATAAAAACCTTAAGTGGCGGACAAAAAACAAGACTAGCTCTTGCAAAGCTGTTACTTACGAAACCAAATATTTTAATTTTGGACGAGCCTACCAATCACCTCGATATTGAAACATTATCGTGGTTGGAACAATACTTGCAAGGGTATGAAGGCGCTATTTTGATCGTTTCACATGATCGATATTTCCTTGATAAAGTGGTCAATCAAGTGTATGAAATATCCCGTAACATGATTCAAAAATTTCCAGGCAATTATAGTTCCTATTTGGAGAAAAAGGCAGAACAATATGAACTTGATTTGAAGCTTTATGAAAAACAGCAAGAAGAAGTATCCAAGCTTCAAGACTTTATTCAACGAAATCTAGCTAGAGCTTCGACAACGAAAAGAGCACAGAGCCGCCGGAAGAAGCTAGAAAAAATGACACTTATGGATAGACCGAGCGGAGATGAAAAATCAGCAAATTTCTCTTTTGATATTGAGCGCCAAAGCGGAAATGACGTAATGCACATACACAATGCTGCCATTGGCTACGGGAACCAAATTATTTCACAAGAAATTGATATTTCGGTAAAAAAAGGAGATAGCATTGCTTTAGTTGGACCAAATGGAATTGGAAAATCTACATTATTGAAAACAATCATTAAAAAACTGCCATTATTTAATGGCACCATTGAATATGGTTCAAACGTTACAATAGGTTACTATGACCAAGAACAAGCTGAATTGTCCTCGAATAAGACGGTTTTGCAAGAATTATGGGATGAGTATCCTTTAAAAAGCGAAAAGGAGATTCGGACTGTATTAGGCAATTTCTTATTTTCAGGTGATGACGTTTCAAAAATAGTTTCGACTTTAAGCGGTGGTGAAAAGGCAAGGCTTGCCCTTTCTAAGCTCATGCTTCAAAGAGCAAATCTCCTCATATTAGATGAGCCAACAAACCATTTAGATATTGATAGTAAAGAAGTTCTAGAAAATGCTTTAATTGATTACCCTGGTACCATTCTATTTGTTTCCCATGATCGTTATTTTATCAACAGGATTGCAACTAAGGTTATCCAGCTTTCTGAACGAGGAGCAAAGGAGTTTTTGGGGGACTATGATTATTATGTGGAGAAACAACAAGAGTTAATCGAGCTACAAATGCTTGAAGAACAAAAAAAGGATATAAAAACCTTAACAGAAAACAACTCGAAGCAAACATATCAGATAGATAAAGAGGCGAAGAAATTAGAGCGACAACGGAGAAGACGGATTCAAGAAATAGAAGAAACAGTAGAAATGCTCGAAACAGTGGTTCAAGAAAAAGAAGTAATGTTAAGTGATCCAGAAATTTGTCAAGATCATGTACAGTTAAATCAACTACATGAGGAAATTCAAGCAAAGAAGCTGGCAATAGATGAACTAATGGAAGAATGGACGGAAATTGCTGAGTTGCTTTCATAGTCAGGGAATTGTCCCTGGCTATTTTTGTTATTCAAAAATTTATAAGTTTTGTATCCCATCCAATATTTCACAAATTCAGTTCTTGTCCCTCCAGTGCCTATCAGCTAGCGGAAGAGCAAGGCACTTCCGCTTTTCTTATTTCCCCACAATTTTATTCACAATGCGGTTGCTATTAATTTAGGGTATTTTTAAGTTTTCCACATAATACACAATTATCAACAAAGTTATCCACTTTATACACAAAAAAACTACTAAAAAATATTAAACTTATACACATTTCATAATAGTTATCAACAACTTATCCACAATATGTGCACAACAACATTTGTTCGTTTATTAATATAATGATGTCTTCATAATAGGTGTGGATGAAATTTTTCAACATTTTATTATCCACAGATGTGTAAAGGAGGAAAAAATCTATTTAAATCATTATTATGTGGAAAATTGAAAAAAGCACTCGGTATATTTACCAAATGCTTTTGTTCTTGTGTTAAAAGTTTTCTATATCTAATCCGGGATTTGCGTTTAATGCTAGGTTGCTTCTTTTCCCTTTTTCGAATAACACACTTCCAGCTGCTGCAATCATTGCTGCATTGTCAGTGCATAGGTTTAGTGGCGGAATAATTAATTCGACAGCTGGAAATGGTGCAAAAGCTTCTTCTAAAGCTTTCCGCAATCCTTTATTCGCAGCAACACCACCTGACAATAGAACTTGATGTACTTTATATTCCTTTGCAGCCCGTACTGCTTTTGTAACGAGGACATCAATGACACTTTCCTGAAAGCTTGCTGCTAGGTCCTTTGCATCAATGGTATTCCCCTTTTGTTCCGCATTATGCAAAGTGTTAATAACAGCTGATTTTAATCCACTAAAACTAAAATCATAAGAATCTTCTTCTAACCATGCACGAGGTAAATCAATATTTGGAGTTCCCTCATGGGCAAGGCGATCAATATGCGGTCCACCGGGATAAGGAAGATTCAATGTTCTAGCCACTTTATCATATGCTTCCCCTGCCGCATCATCTCTTGTCTCGCCGATAACTACAAATTCCCCATGCTCTTTCATATAGACTAATTCCGTATGTCCTCCGGAAACGACTAGGGATAATAAAGGAAATGACATTTCCTTCATTAAGCGATTTGCATAAATATGACCAGCAATATGGTGAACATTTACTAAGGGAATATTATTTGCAAAAGCAATTGCCTTTGCAGCATTTACTCCAACTAATAATGCTCCAACCAATCCAGGTCCCTCTGTGACAGCAATTGCATCTAATTCTTGCAATGTAACTTCTGCTTCCTTTAACGCCTCTTCTATTACGATAGTAATTTGTTCTACATGATGCCTAGATGCCAGTTCTGGCACAACGCCGCCAAAGCGTTTGTGACTTTCTATTTGGGAAGCCACCACATTGGATAAAATGATGGTTCCATTTTTGATAACAGATGCGGCTGTTTCGTCACAGCTCGTTTCAATTCCTAGTATGATTAGATCTTTATCCATTATAATTTCACCCACATAACTAATGCATCTTCATAATTGTCCGTATAATAGCCTTTGCGAATGCCTCCGTCTTGAAAGCCTAGCTTTCTATATAATGACTGTGCTACATGATTACTAACCCGAACTTCTAAGGTCATGGAATGAACTCGATGCAGCCTCGCAAACTCCATCATCTTTTTCATAAGGCTCTTCCCTAACTTTAACCCACGATATTCTGGTGATATAGCAATATTCGTAATATGCGCCTCATCGATTACAATCCATACTCCGCAATAGCCAATAATATTTCCTTCATGTATTAAAACAAAATAATGTGCAAATTGATTATTTACAAACTCATTATGAAAAGCTTCTCTTGACCATGGAAGCGAAAATGAAGCAAGCTCCACATTGATAATTCCATCTAAGTCATCTAGAGTTGCTTTTCTAAATGTAATATCTGACATGTTTATTCAATTCCTAACATCATCGTTTTTTCGTGCCTCTAACCACTTTGCCTCAGCTTCTACTAACCTTATATAATTTGGTACGAACGTATGGATATCCTCACCTGGAAGCTCCATCCCCATAAGCCCTAGTTCACTTGGACGGGGGTTGTTTTCCGTTATTTCTGCAAAAACAGCAAGATCTCCTAAAACATCCTTCAAAACTGGCCTGTGGAGTATAGTATCATTCCCAATAAACAATATTTTTTTATCCAAAACTTTAAGAGTTTCCGCCCAGTTTACTGCTAATATATTGCAATCATTTTTAACTGTTTCAAGCTTATTTTCCCGAAAACGATACAGGCCAGTATAGAGCTGTCCTCTTCTTGCATCAAATAGTGGTGATAAATAACCATCGAAATAACGCCCAACACCAGTCATTAATGCTAAACTTGATACACCAACAAGTGGAATATTTAAACTCCAAGCCATTGATTTCGCAATGGTTACCCCAATTCTTACTCCTGTATAAGAACCCGGCCCTTTTGCAACAACAATTTTCTCAAGTTCTTTTGGTGTCGTATCACAATCTTGAAGTAAATGTTCTATTGCTGGCATTACTCTAATACTATGATTTTTTTTCAAATTTGTTATATATTCACCAATAACCCTTCCTTCATCTAAAAGGGCAATACCTAGTGCTTGATTTGATGTATCAATTGCTAGTACTTTCATCTAAATAGCTCCTTACACAAAGACTCATATCTTTGACCCTTTGGTTTTAAAACAAATTTTCTTATTTGGTCGCTTTGATGTGTGATCGTAATTTCTAAATAGTTAGATGGCAGTTGTTCTTCGATCAACTTAGACCATTCTACAATTGTTACTCCTTCACCTTCAAAGTATTCATCAAACCCGAGATCTTCATATGAATCCTGTACCCGATAAACATCCATATGATATAAAGGCAGCCTCCCCTTATATTCCTTGATGATCGTAAAGGTAGGACTACTTACCGTCTTACGTATGCCAAGACCAGCGGCAACACCTTTTGTAAAAGTAGTTTTCCCTGCACCTAAATCGCCTTCTAATAAAATTAAATCATTCTCTTGCAGCAATGATGCTAACTTTTCAGCGAATGCAAAAGTTTCATCCGGTCCATTTGAAATCCATTCATAAACTTGCATACTAATCTCCTCTATTAATAAAACCATTGGTAAATTGTTGACTTAAATAGCCTTTAGAATGGATCTAAGGGCGTTATGTATACTGCTAGTTTACATCATTACCTTCGGATGAGCAAAGTATGATAAAATTATTATCTTTCCCTTTTACTTCCCTAAAAATATAAAGAAAAACAACGAAACGGATGCTTCGTTGTTTTTCTTTAATATGATTGCGGGGGCAGGATTTGAACCTGCGACCTTCGGGTTATGAGCCCGACGAGCTACCGGACTGCTCCACCCCGCGACGGTAAAATATATTAAGTTTTCCATATGCAATTAGTTTACATATGACCGTCCAGCTCTCAGAAAGTCTAATCAAGTTGAGGCTCGAGCTGTACGCTGAAGTGAATGCTTCGAAGCTAATTCGATCGTGCTCCACCCCGCGACGGTAAAATATTTTAAAAAATACAGCCTGGCAACGTCCTACTCTTGCAGGGGGAGAGCCCCCAACTACCATCGGCGCTGAGAAGCTTAACTTCCGTGTTCG
>NZ_JBYSWK010000058.1:0-15030 GCF_058781025.1 Heyndrickxia sp. FW510-T9
TTAAAGCTAGAGCCATTAAGCTAAAAAGATTAGAATTAAATCTTTTCGAAAAACAACAATCTTTGCGAAAACAGCCTAAAAAAAATACCAGAATTGGATTGACATAAACCACACAATAACGTAATTTATTATTAGATAGTTGCAAATAATGAAATAAGACAAGAAAATTTAGTTTATATAAAGGAGTTTATTTTATGTTAGGTGTCGTTCTTAACTAATCCGTAATTTCATACGGTCATTCTTTTTACACATAACGTTCCTTGTAAAAAATCTTAAAAAGGATACGTTTATTTGAGTTGCGTAAAAGAATGAATGTTAAGGACGCATTCATAGCACATAGAAGATCTCTACGGAGCTATGTCTATTGGACATAGTATTTTTTTTACTCGTAGATAGATTAAGACTGAATTTTCTTTGTCTTATTTAAAGATTCTATAGCCGCAGAATGAACATAGCGTTCAATCTGCGGTTTTTTATATTTTAGGAGGAAGAACATTGAATCAACATACATTTACGATATTAGAATTTAATCGAATTAAAGAAGAAGCTGCGCATTTTGCATTAACAGATTTAGGGAAAGAGCAAATAAATAAAATTATGCCTTCTTACAATAAAAAACAAATTATTTCTTTGTTGGACGAAGTAAGTGAGGCAGTGGAAATATTGAAGAAAAGTTCGAGTGTACCTATTTCAGGTTTAAATGGGATTGATCAAATTTTACAGCAATTAAATAAAGGAATGACATTACGTCCCGACCAATTCATGAAGCTTATCGATTTTTTATCATGTTGTAAAAAATTAAAAAGTTTTATGAAGGATAAAGAATTTTTGGCACCAAGAGTTTCCGCTTATGTGTACAGCATTGAAGATCTGCCTGGCTTGCTTGAAGAATTAGAAAGAAGTATTCGTAACGGAATGGTGGATGACTACGCAAGCAAAGAACTGTTAAAGGTAAGAAAACAAATCAGCATTTTACAAGACCGATTAAAGGAAAAGGTCCAGCACATCGTAAAGTCGAATAAATATAAATCTTATATACAAGAAGCGATCGTAAGTGAACGTAATGGCAGATATGCTATTCCAATAAAAAAAGAATATAAGGGGAAATTTCCTGGTGCTGTATTAGATACATCTGCATCTGGTTCCACATTATATATTGAGCCTGTTGAGATTGCTGTGTATCAGGATGAAATCAATGTATATAAAGCGTATGAAGAAGCAGAGATAGAAAGGATTTTGATCTATTTAACAGGACTAGTAGAAGCGCATCAAGTCCAAATTCGATTAGCTGTAGAGACAATGGTTCATTATGATGTTTTATTCGCGAAAGCAAAGTATTCACGTGTTATGAATGGGAGAAGTGTTGAAATTAATGAGTTGCATTATATTCATTTAAAAGAAGCGAGACATCCATTATTAGGTACTAATGCAGTACCATTAACCATTGAAATCGGAAAGGATTATCATGCATTGGTTATTACTGGTCCCAATACTGGTGGAAAAACTGTAACCATCAAAACAGTTGGCTTGTTAATATTAATGGCTCAATCTGGATTTCATGTGCCAGTGGACGAAGGAAGTCATATCAGTATTTTTCAAAAAGTATTGCTAGATATTGGCGATGGTCAAAGCATCGAACAAAACCTAAGTACTTTTAGTTCTCATTTGAAAAATATTATCCATCTATTAGAAGAAGCAAATGACCATAGCCTTGTCCTACTGGATGAGCTGGGATCAGGTACAGACCCCGGGGAAGGAATGGGTTTGGCTACAGCTCTTCTTAAACGTTTCTTTCTAAAAGGAACTTGTATGTTAGCAACAACCCATAGTGAAATTAAAGATTTTGCTGATCGGGAAGAAGGTTTTATAAATGGTGCAATGGAATTTGATATGGAGACATTAAAGCCAACCTATCGCTTAATGATTGGAAAAGGTGGAGAAAGTCAGGCATTTGCTATTGCTTTAAAATTAGGGATGCACCCGGAAATTATTGAAGAGGCTCATAAAATTACGTATAAAGAAGAAAAAATTTATTCATTCCATGTTGAGGATCCTTTTAGAAAGAAAGCGATGGATAAGCAAATAGCTGTTCAGCGACATATTAGACAAAATAAAACAGAGAATGTCGTCAATAAAACACCGTTATTCATACAGGGGGATAATGTTCGAATTCTTGTGACAGGAGAGTTTGGCATTGTGTACAAAGGTCCAGATTCGATGGGCAATTATATTGTACAGGTAAAGGAAGAAAAACGTACCTACAACCAAAAACGTTTAAAACTATATATTGCAGCGAAGGAATTATATCCAGAGGATTATGACTTCGATATCATATTTGAAACGAAGGAAAACAGAAAAAAGAGCATAGTAATGGAAAAAAGACATACAGAAGGTTTAGTGATTGAAAGGCGGCAAGAGAAGGAATGATCAATTAATTAGAAATTGAATAATTTCCTCCATCTAACGAAAAATAAGATGACGATTTAAAATATGGAGGAATGAATCATGGAAGCAAAACGTGTTAAACAAATTCTCTCATCTTCCGCCGATATTGAAGTGAAATATCAAGGCCAATCTATTTGGATTGATGAGTTAGATGAAGGTGGATCCCTTGCGACCGTTCGTTTAAGGGGACCACTCGAGGAACGATCACAAGTGGCAATTACAGATTTAATAGAAGAATAGGGAAATAAATAGCACCCGCTTTTGGAAGCGGGTATGTTTTTGGTATTAAGTTTCACTTTTTTTCCAAAGGGAATGAAGTAGGTATATACTTAATATAGACAAGAAAATACGATATAAAAAATTTTAGGGGGAATCGGTATGTATCTCGAAAAGATATATATTAATGGAGAGTGGTTGGCAACGGAAGGCAGTATTGAAGTATTTAATCCAGCGACGAAGGAAAGAATCGGTGCAGTTCCAAATGGGGGAGAAAAGGAAGCCGAGCTTGCTGTGTCAGCCGCATATGCAGCATTATCAAGCTGGTCTAAATTAACTGCTGCAGAACGAAGCAAATATCTTATGAAGTGGTCACACTTAATTGATGAAAATTTAAATATACTGGCAGAAATTATGACAAATGAACAAGGAAAGCCGCTTCAAGAGGCTAGAGGAGAAATTGCCTATGCAAATGATTATATTATTTGGTATGCAGAGGAAGCGAAGCGAATTTACGGAGAAACTATTCCTGCATCACACCCTAATAAGCGAATTTTTGTGCAAAAACAACCGATTGGTGTCGTTGCGGCAATAACACCTTGGAATTTCCCAGCTGCTATGATTACAAGAAAAATTGCACCAGCTTTAGCTGCAGGTTGTACAACGGTTCTAAAACCTTCAGAGGAAACACCTTTTACTGCATTAAAGTTGGTAGAATTAGCTGAACTAGCGGGAATTCCAAGAGGAGTTATTAATATTGTTACAGGTGATGCACCTACCATCGCAAACGTATGGCAAAAAGATCGTCGTGTTCGCAAAATTACATTTACAGGTTCTACAGAGGTTGGAAAATTATTAATGCGTGGAGCAGCAGAAACGGTTAAGAAGGTCTCGCTAGAATTAGGTGGACATGCTCCGTTTATTGTGACGGCTAATGCGGATCTTGATAAGGCAGTAGATGGTGCAATATCATCAAAATATAGAAATGCTGGACAAACATGCGTTTGTACAAATCGAATTTATGTGGATAAAAAAATTGTAAAGGAATTCACCCAAAAATTTGCCGAAAAAGTATCTAATTTAAGGGTTGGAAACGGTTTGCATGATAAGGTTTCTATTGGTCCGTTAATCAATCAAGATGCAATGGATAAGGTAAGCAAACATATTGAGGATGCGATTCAAAAAGGTGGAACTGTATTTGTTGGAGGAAATCCATTAAAAGAAATGGATGGGTACTTTTTCGAACCTACTGTTATTACAAATGCATCTGATGATATGTTCTGTATGTATGAAGAGACTTTTGGACCACTTGCTCCAATCGCTTCTTTTGACACAGTAGAAGAAGTTGTGGAAAGAGCAAATAATACACCTTATGGATTAGCGGCATATGTATTTACAGAGAATATTAAGGAAGCAATTCAGATTGCTGAAAGCTTGGAATACGGAATAATCGGCTTAAACGACGGTGCCCCATCCGCAGCTCAAGCACCGTTTGGTGGATTCAAAGAAAGTGGTTTGGGACGTGAAGGAAGCCATTTTGGTATTGAAGATTATTTAGAAATCAAATATATTTCACTTGGGTTATAAGATCCAAAACGGATAACCTATTATTCGACATATTCATGATTTATACTAATCGAATTTGTCAGAATATGCGCTTACCTGGGAAATGCTATATAAGAAAAAATAGATATAATGTAGGGAATCGTCATCATTTTCTCCTCTTAGAAATATGATAATCATGATAAAGATGGAGGTGAGAGGATGGCGGTTGTTAAAGCTACTGATTCTGATATTGCGCTTTTAGCAAGATTACTAAGAGCGGAGGCAGAAGGTGAAGGGACATTAGGAATGATGCTGGTCGGCAACGTTGGAATAAATCGAATTCGATCAAATTGTTCTGATTTCAAAGGATTACGAACTATTCCGCAAATGGTATATCAGCCACATGCATTCGAAGCTGTTATACATGGTTATTTTTATCAACGTGCCAGGGATAAAGAAAAAACTTTAGCACGTCGAGCAATAAATGGTGAGTACCATTGGCCAGCGAAGTATAGCTTATGGTATTTTAAGCCACCAGGTGATTGTCCGCAACAATGGTATAATCAACCATTAGTAGGAAGATATAAATTGCATTGCTTTTTCGAACCTACTGCAGAAGAATGTCAAAATGTATATAATACCTTCTAAAAATATTTCTTGAGCCTGTTTCATTTTGGGGCTCTTTTTCTTTTGCTTATTTATGAATATCTTTTTGATGAAAATACAAAATAAAAAGGATGTTTGATTATTACTTGGAGGGATGAACAATGATGCAAAATCAGCAAGGACAAACACATCAAAATATACACACCGGTAATATACCTCAGCAAATGAATCATGGTGGACATGAGGTTCTTGATGTTGGAGAGGTATTATCGGGATCGATAGGCACTATGGATCAGTACACTTTATTAAAGCAACATGTAAAAGATCAAGAATTATTAGGAATACTTGATCGTCAATATCAATTTATGCAGCAGGAATATAACACGACTGTTGATTGTTTTAAAACTGGACAAGATCCATCCATACCAACCCAAAGCTATAAAATGACACAAAACAATGATTTTATATACGGTTTAACACCGTCTCAACCGAAGAAGCCAGTACAATCTGCAGGAGAATTAACAGATGAATGTGTATCTGGCATGATGCTAGGTGCAGTTAAATCCTCGGCAAGCATGAAAACAATGGCAGCAATGGAAACGACTAATCCTGTTGTACGCAGAGTTCTTGCTGATTCGATTCCTAACTGTATTGAAATGGCGTATGAATTATCCTTATACCAAAACAAACATCATTATTACCAAGTTCCACAATTTACAGCAGGGGATATGCAACAAATGTCGAATGCATATGCACCTGCAATCGGACAGCAAACGCAAATGCCTAATAATAATATGACTCACTAAGCTACAAAAAAAGCTTATCCGTAATGGGTAGAATTCAGTGTAGAAAAAAGCCGTAAAGATGTTGATATAATAGCATTTTTGCGGTTTTTCTCATACATCACTTAAATAGGTGAATTTTTTATATATAATTTTGGCGTTACCTGATTACCAGGATAAAAAAAGCTACTTTCAAATAGTATTAATGTCCGAAACACAAGGCAAGTATAGAAAAGGGTAATCAAAAAGCAGGCAATTAACTAATTCTCCTTGTTTATAGTTATATTGTCTAACATGTAATTATTTGAGGAGGAGTTATAGAAATGGATAGGCCATTCATGGAAAATGAAGGTTTCGGGGTGAGAATCTAGGTTATGAAGGAGTGAGGTTTTATATACACTTTTTCATTTTCTAGAAGGAATTCTATATAAATCTTGTCAAGGATTGATAAATCAAGCAATATTTGTTAATTAATTTTAATAAAGGCAAATTTCTAGCTTTTTTCTTTAGGTAAGGTTTTTATTATCCTTACTAGTGATGAAAACGTAAAATAACCCTGTTAATGTTTGTGTAACTAAAAAAATTGGAAATGAATACGTTAATTTATAATTATGTTGATAAGTAAGGATATGAAGAAGTGTAAAAATCCATTGTATTGTAATGCCCAAGAGTGCCCAAAAGGTGATATAGAAAATAAAAGTTAGTTTGTTAATGTGTAGCAGGTTATAAAAATACATAAATAAATATCCAAATGGTGCAAATAACGAATAATAGAACAAGTCGAATAATTCATAGTGGTTAGTATCATTTTGTCTGTAAAAATCTAAAATACCTCCACCTAGAGTAAAGTCAAATAACATTCCAGTTGCCAAGCCAAGTAGCAAACTTAAACAAGCTACTTCATTATTTAGCCTTTTGGGTAAGAGAAATATTAATATGTAACTAATAATATTAAAGATAATAAGAGCTACTTCGTTTATATTAAAGTTTCCAATCCAAATCATTTAATTTTTTTCTCCTTTTAGAATTAATGAGTGGTAACAATAAAGAACAAAATAACCAAAAGAGTATAAAAAGATAAAATATATATAATCAAAAAGCAAATTCCAATTATGAAAATTCACGACATTAAGTCTAAGTAAAACAATTTTTATTAGGATTAATACAAATGAGGAAATAAGTATACCAATAACTTTTTTTATAATTGTCAGGTTTTTAGGAATACTGTTTATTCCCATTAAAACTAATGTAGGGATAATAATAGTCAGATATATAACATAAGCGGTATAATTCAATGGTAATTTAGAATATGTAATAAATTTAAATTCATCATAAATAATCCAACTATAGTTAATATTTATGATAAATACACAAAATAATATTGCTGAATTTTCCAGTTTAGAAAACAGTTTATTCTTAGCATTAAATGCTGTTATACATATCAATGCTATATAAAAAATAATTGAAAATGCCAATGATAGATCACATCCTTTTGTTGTCACATTCTTACTATTTAGGATTTCAAAAATAGGAAGATTTATGTAATTAAAATTTACCGTATTGTTCTGTTTACTCATTTTTAAATAGAGCCTTTTATTTGTAGAAGAGCATAGTTAATTTCAAACTATCTTTGTTTAGCTCCTGTACTGGTGGATTTTTACTTTTCCCCTCTACAATAAGTAAACATCGACACATCCCTCCCGTGTTTCTTAATTCTGACATCGAAAGCAATGAAATACCTACCCCGTTTTGGGCAGGCGCTCCCGCTTTTCTTATTATCAAAAATGTAAGCTTTTACATAAAATATTGGTATGACATTGGTTTAGTACTTTCCTATATTGTGAAAAATATTATTTAGGAAGAAATATTAACTTCCTAGAAAATAATAAGGTTTTTGTGAGGTGTATCTGGCTTGAACATAGAACAGGCGATTGAAGTCTTAGACCAAATGCGCCTACCGAACGGAGCATATATAGCAAGCCCTTCTAAAGATTACAGTTATGTTTGGATTCGTGATGTATTCTATTCGACATTACCGTTTCTCCATACACAATCAGATCGTTTTGAAAAAGCTTATCATGCATTATTTGATCTGTTTAAACGGTATGAATGGAAAATAGATATTCATACAAAAAATAAACCAAAATATTTATACGAATTTATACATTCACGCTATTCTGTGGATTTAGAGGAAATGGATGTAGAGTGGGGGCACGCCCAAAATGATGCAATCGGCGCATTTTTGTGGGGAGTAGGCGAAGGTGTTAGGAATGGTCAAAAGGTCATCAGGGATGAAGATGACATTAGAATTATACAAAAGCTTGTCGATTATTTAGAGTGTCTGGAATATTGGAAGGCCGAGGATAATGGTATGTGGGAAGAAAATATGGAATTGCATTCCTCCAGTATTGGCGCTTGTGTAGCGGGTTTAAATGCAGTGAAAATGCTAGTCGAAGTAAATCCAGAGCTTATTTCAAATGGTGAGAAGACGCTAAGGTTTTTGCTCCCAAGAGAAAGTATGACGAAGGAAACTGATTTGGCTTTATTATCCTTAATTTTCCCGTATCGAATCGTTGATCGACTAACAGCTCTTGTTATTTTGGAAAATGTGGTAAATAGACTTGAACGTCCCAATGGATGTATTCGCTATCTTCACGACCAGTACTATAATGAGGGCAGTGAAGCAGAATGGTGTTTCGGATTTCCTTGGCTTGGATTATGTTATATGGAAGTAGGAATGTTTCATAAAGCGAAAGAATATCGATTGAAAACGGAAAGAATCATTTCGGAAAACTGGGAGATTCCCGAATTATTTATCGGAGGCAGCAATATACCTAATGGAAATACTCCGCTTGCTTGGGCTGTATCTTTATCATATTTGTTCTTAAAACAAATAAGAAATACAGATATTAATAGAAATGCATTTTTTTCTACATCGAATGAAGTATAATAAAGATTTCGCTCTTTCTCTTAATGGGAAGAGCGTTTATTTTTGCCTTATTTGATGGAACTCTATAGAAATGTAATTTGTTCTTGTCAAAACTAGACATGTTTCGTGGAAGGATATTTAAACGTATTCCTAGAAAGTATGGTTATTCTACTTTGATGTGCTAAAGTGCCGGAAAGGAATGTTAATCCACGTGGTACTTTATCTTAGTATTAAACCTTTACTCGATTTGAGTAATAATGCAAAGAAAGCAAGTCATAAGTTGGTTTTATAAATATTTGGAGGTGACATAATGGCTACCAACGTAGTCTCGACATCGTTTTCACCCGAATTTGATTTACATCTTTTTCATGAAGGAAATTTACATGAAGGGTATAAACTATTTGGTGCACATGTAACGGAAATCAAAGGAATAATAGGTGTTCGCTTCTTAGTTTGGGCACCAAATGCTCTTAGCATCTCGGTAGTAGGAGATTTCAACGGTTGGGATGGTTCAAATCATAAAATGGAACGAATTCAGCATTCTGGAACTTGGGTTTTGTTTATACCAAACTTGGGAGAAGGCGATTTATATAAGTATGAACTACATACTCCACACGGTGAAAAAATATTGAAAGCGGATCCATTTGCCTTTTACTCTGAAAAGCGTCCGGACACAGCATCTATTATCTACGCACTAAATAAATATGAATGGGAAGATCATAAATGGATGGAAACTAGAAAAAAGAAAGATGTCTACAATAAACCTATGCTCATTTATGAAGTCCATCTCGGCTCATGGAGAAAAAAGTCAGATGGGGATTTTTACACCTATCAGGAACTGGTCGATATCTTACTATATCATGTCATTCAAAGTGGTTTTACCCATATCGAAATCATGCCAATCATGGAACACCCATTTGATCGCTCATGGGGATATCAAATAACCGGATATTTTTCTGCAACAAGTCGTTACGGTACACCGGAAGATTTGATGTATTTCATTGACCAATGCCATCAAAGGAATATTGGCGTGATTTTAGATTGGGTTCCGGTTCATTTTTGCAAGGATGCTCATGGTTTAGGACGCTTTGACGGGACTCCTTTATATGAGTCATTTGATCCTTTAAAAGCAGAAAGGCCAAATTGGGGTACCTATAATTTTGATTTTGAAAAGCGTGAAGTTCATAGTTTCCTTCTATCCAATGCCATGTTTTGGCTAGATGTATATCATGTTGACGGTTTTCGAATAGATGCCGTTTCATCCATGATTTATTTGAATCATGATAACCATATGAATGTAACATTAAAGAATAAACATAGCGGAGAAGAAAACCTGGAGGGAATTCAATTTTTAAAATCCCTAAATGAATCGGTTTTTCAAAAATATCCTGGAGTTTTGATGATGGCAGAAGAAGCAACTGCTTATCCGCTTGTAAGTAAACCAACCTATTCCGGTGGTCTAGGCTTTAATTATAAATGGAATATGGGATGGGCAAATGATATTTTGCGTTATATGCAGTTAGATATGCATGAGAGAAAATATCATCATGATTTACTTACATTTTCTTTCTTTTATACGTTTTCGGAAAACTTTGTTCTTCCCTTTTCACATGATGAAGTTGTTTATGGGAAGCGATCTTTATTAAATAAAATGCCAGGTGATTATGAACAGAAATTTGCCAATCTTCGCTTACTTTATGGTTATTACATGACCCATCCTGGGAAAAAACTTTTATTTATGGGATCCGAGTTTGCTCAGTTTGACGAGTGGAAGGATCTAACAGAGTTGGATTGGAATCTATTTGTTTATGAATCTCATTCTAATTTTTACCATTATCTTGTTCAATTGAATCAATTTTACAAAAATGTGTCATGTTTGTGGAGACTTGATCATGATTCAGACGGTTTCGCATGGGTGGACCCGAATAATAAAACACAAAGTATCATAGTTTTTATTAGAAAGGGAAAACGCAAAGGAGATTATTGTATTGTTGTATGTAATTTTTCAGATACCCCATACAATGGCTTTCGTATTGGGGTTCCGTCGTATGGAAACTATTTAGAAGTATTTAATAGTGATGATTGCTCATTTGGAGGGTCTGGACAATGTAATAAGCAGTCAATAAAAGCAGAAAGAACACCTTTTCATCAACAACCATTCAGTATGGAAATTACTGTCCCTTCACTTGGAATGACCATATTCATGAAGGAAACAAAAAAGCGACGGAAGGATGTTATGAATAATGGGATCAAAAAAATGGATAGCAATGTTATTAGCGGGAGGACAGGGAACTAGATTAGGAGAATTAACGAATGCGATTGCAAAACCAGCTGTTCCTTTTGGGGGGAAATATCGAATCATCGATTTTACATTAAGTAATTGCACTCATTCTGGAATTGATACAGTAGGAGTTCTGACTCAGTATGAACCACATTTATTAAATGACTATGTAGGAAATGGGAGAGCATGGGATTTAGATAGGAATTTTGGAGGTGTAACAGTTCTTCCGCCTTATTGGGGAAAAGAAGGAGGGAAATGGTATAAGGGAACAGCAAATGCCGTGTATCAAAATAATCAATATATCGACCAATATAATCCGGAATACGTTCTAGTTATTTCCGGAGATCATATTTACAAAATGGATTACAAGCGCTTATTGGAGTATCACATTGAGAAAGGCTCACAGACAACGATAGCCGTTATTAAAGTTCCATGGCAAGAGGCAAGCCGTTTTGGAATTATGAATACAAGTGAGTCGAAAAAGATTCTGGAATTTGAAGAAAAACCGCAATTTCCGAAGAACAATCTAGCTTCAATGGGGGTATACCTATTTAATTGGAAATTATTAAAGCAATATTTAATAGAGGATGAGGAAGATGATACGTCATCCAACGATTTTGGCAAGAATATTATTCCCAAAATGTTGGCGGATGGGGTTAATATGTACGCCTATCAATTTAATGGGTATTGGAAGGACGTCGGGACGATACGCAGCTTATGGGAAGCGCATATGGATCTATTAGGTGAAACGCCAGCCTTTTCCTTAAATGATTCACGGTGGAATATTTATGCAGGTAATGCTAATCATCCGCCGCAATTCATTGCATCAGAAGGAGTTGTAAAGCAGTCGCTAGTGAATGAAGGGTGCTGCATTTTTGGTCATGTGGAACATTCTGTTTTATCTTATAATGTCCAGGTTGGTAATGGATCGACTATCAATAATTCGGTCATTATGCCTGATGTGACAATTGGTAATAACGTGACTATTGACCGAGCCATTATTGCGTCCAATACAGTTATTGAAGATGGTACTGTTATTGGTTCTACTAACGAAGAAGATGAAATTACATTAATTGGTGATAATCAAACACTTTCTTTTCAATTGAAAGAAGTACTTTAAAGCGTATGAAGGGACGATGAACGATGGATAGTGTAGTTGGAATTATTAATCTAATAAATGAAAAGAATTTTTTAAAGGAATTAACATACAATCGTTGCATAGCCTCCGTCCCTTTTGCCGGACGCTACCGCCTAATTGATTTTACTTTATCTAATTTTATCCATGCCGGGATAAAATCTGTCGCTGTTATTACAAAGGAAAAGTACCGATCTGTAATGGATCATTTAGGATCTGGTAAGGAATGGGATCTTGACCGACGTACAGGGGGATTATTTATTTTACCTCCGATACGCCCTGAAAAAGAAATAAAAGGAGATCTTCAGCAGTTTCATGACCATATTGAATTTTTCCAGAGATCGGCAGCCGATACGGTAATCATTACACCGGGTCATCAAGTTAGTAAAATGGATTTTACAGATATTATTCGCGAGCATCGAAATAAGAAAGCACATATAACGGTAGTATATAAAAAATATGATGGAACTCCTGTACAAAAGCCGATTTATCATCGTTGTACCGTTGAAAATACTGGGGTCATTAGCGATATTGATTTATATACATTTCCGCGAACTGGCCAGGACATTTGTTTAGAAACTTATATTATTAACAAATATATTTTAATCGATTTAATTAAGAAGTGTACAGATAATGATGAATATGACTTTTTAAAAGATATTGTGAAGGCAAACTTGAATAAACTATTGATTACTGGCTATGAATTCGTGGGCAGTATGCCATTTATTCATTCGATTGAAAGCTTTCACAATAGTAATATGGCATTTCTAAATAGGGATTTTGCTAGTTCATTTTTCCAAGATAATTGGGCAGTATTTACGAAGATTAAGCACGAAGCACCAGCTAAATATTCCGCCTCAGCCAGCGTTTCGAATTCACTAATTGCAAATGGTTGTGAAATCGAAGGAACAGTCGAAAATAGCATTATATTTCGGGGAGTAAAAGTGAAAAAGGGTGCTTTCGTAAAAAACAGTATCATTATGCAAAAAGGAGAAATTGAAGAAGGTGCATTTGTTAATCAGGTGATTACTGATAAACAAGTAAAAATAACGAAAGATCGAGTCGTAACTGGGGACAACCGACCAAAAGTAATTAAAAAAGCAGAAATTATTTAATGGAGGTCGGTGAGATGAATATTTTATTTGCTGCATCAGAATGTGCCCCTTTTATCAAAACAGGTGGTCTTGGTGATGTAATTGGGGCTCTGCCAAAAGCATTGAAAAAAGAAGGTGTCAATGTAAGTGTGATTTTGCCGAAATACGGTGATTTGCCCAATTATTATAGAGAGCAAATGGAAATAATAACTTCTATTCAAGTACCTGTGGGTTGGAGACGCCATTATTGCGGGATTGAACTTATAGAATATGATGGAATTCATTACTATTTTCTTGATAATGAGTATTATTTTAAAAGGCATGGGAGCTATGGATTCTTTGACGACGGTGAACGTTTTGCCTTTTTCTCGAGGGCTGTCTTAGAAGCAATTCCTTTTTTAAGCGAAAAGCCAAAAATCATCCATTGTCATGATTGGCAAACTGGGCTAATTAGTGTTTTGCTGAAAGCACACTATAAAAATCATCCTTTATATAAAAATATCAAGACAGTATTTACCATCCACAATTTACGCTATCAAGGCAATTATCCAAAAACAGTGTTGGCGGATTTGTTAGATTTAAGTGAGTTGTATTTTCATATGGATGGTTTGGAATATCACGGAAATGTCAGTTATATAAAAGCAGGGCTTGCCTATGCAGATTATTTGACAACTGTAAGTCCGAAATATGCAGAAGAAATTCAAATGCCTTTTTACGGGGAAGGATTGGATGGCTTCTTGCGAAAACAAAGTAGTAATCTTATTGGAATTATTAATGGATTAGACTATGAATTATATGATCCGAAAAAGGATGAACATATTTTCACAAGATTTTCTGATTATGACGGAAAAATGCTAAACAAGGCAATGCTGCAAGAGGAATTATGTTTGTCAGTTGCTCGAGATGTTCCTATTATCTCAATGGTTACTAGATTAGTAGATCAAAAGGGAATCGACTTAGTTCTGCATGTTATACATGAAACCATGAGTCTGAATGTCCAATTGATTGTACTCGGAACCGGTGAGGAACGTTATGAAAATGCTTTAGAGCAACTTGCTGAAAAGTATCAGGGAAAAATATCATATCATCCTTATTTTGATGAAAACCTTGCCAGAAAAATTTATGCGGGTTCCGATTTGTTTTTGATGCCTTCACAGTTTGAGCCATGTGGAATTGGCCAACTTTTAGCAATGAGATATGGCACATTGCCGATAGTAAGAGAAACTGGTGGGCTTTCTGACACAGTAATTCCCTATAACGAATTTACAGATGAGGGCTACGCCTTTAGTTTCCAGAATTACAATGCCCATGATATGCTGTACACAATAGAAAGAGCGGTATGGTTATTTCGTTTTCAACCGAATAAATGGAAAGAGCTAGTTAGTAGAGTAATGGAACTAGATTTTAGCTGGGAAGCTTCTTCATTGCAATATAAAGCAATTTATGAAGGACTTATGCAGAATGAGTTGGTTTGGGTTTAATGTTGGATTTAATAGACATGTGCGGAGATTGTTTCGTGCATGTTTTTTTATTGGATGTTTAATAATTCCCTGTATATTCCAAATGAAGAGCGATTGCTTGTAATATAGTTAAATATTATCCTTTAGAGCCTTCCAAAAGGACATTTCACCAGAGAAATAATTCAAACATGTCCTTTAGAGGCATTCAAAAGGACACTTCACTAGGCAAACAAAGCAAATGTGTCCTTTAGAGGCATTCAAAAGGACACTTCACCAGAGAAACAAAGCAAATGTGTCCTTTAGAGGCAATCAAAAGGACACTTCACCAGAGAAACAAAGCAAACATGTCCTTTAGAGGCAATCAAAAGGACACTTCACTAGAGAAACAAAGCAAACATGTCCTTTAGAGGCAATCAAAAGGACACTTCACCAGAGAAACAAAGCAAACATGTCCTTTAGAGGCAATCAAAAGGACACTTCACTAGAGAAACAAAGCAAACATGTCCTTTAGAGGCAATCAAAAGGACACTTCACCAG
>NZ_JBYSWK010000058.1:15126-24710 GCF_058781025.1 Heyndrickxia sp. FW510-T9
TAGAGGCAATCAAAAGGACACTTCACTAGAGAAACAAAGCAAACATGTCCTTTAGAGGCAATCAAAAGGACACTTCACTAGAGAAACAAAGCAAATGTGTCCTTATGAGTAAGTTTAAAGGACACTTCACCAGAGAAACAAAGCAAACATGTCCTTTAGAACCATTCAAAAGGACACTTCACCAGTGAATTAATACAAACTTGTCCTTTAGAGGCAATCAAAAGGACACTTGACCAGAGAAATAAAGCAAACATGTCCTTTAGAGCTATCCAAAAGGACACTTCACTAGGAAAATAAAGCAAATTTGTCCTTTAGAACCATTCAAAAGGACACTTCACTAGAGAAACAAAGCAAACATGTCCTTTAGAACCATTCAAAAGGACACTTCACCAGAGGATCAAACCAAGTTTGTCCTTTAGGAACTACCATGTAAATATCCAAGCTTGTCCAAATTTCTAAAAATATAAAAAAGGAAGAAAATAGATATATAAGTTTTTCCGAAAATATCGGACAGTCACCCAATCCCTTAACTTTTAATAAGTTAAAGGAGGAGGTATGTGCCTATGGTGAAACTATATGATCAAGATATTTTCTTAGCCCCATTGGACAAGTGGCAACGAGATGCTTTTCTTGCTTTTGATGAAAAAATTACACATAAAACATTAAAATTCCCATGTATTCCAGCTTATCAAGGATACAAATTAAATCAAATGAGATTTGGATTTGCGCCAGATCCGAGGAATAATAAAGCATCGCTTGATCTGGCTAATCTATTAAAAAGCTATGGTAAAGTATCAAAAGATATGGGAGTATATACAGCGCTTATTGTCTTTTTTGAGACGCCGCTGGATTTGCAAAATAGTTACACAGTAAATGATTTTGAACAGCTTTTCTGGGAGCTGTTAAACCGTGTAAGTGTATTAGATGAGGAGGATTGGGTTGAAACGATTTCCCCTGATCCACATGATTCAACCTGGGAATATTGCTTTCATAATGAACGGTATTTTATCTATTGTGCAACACCAGCACATGAAAAAAGAAAGAGCAGACATTTTCCGACCTTTATGCTAGCAATTACTCCAAGGTGGGTACTAGATGAGTTTAGTTCTTCTATAGCTAAAGCAAATAAAATGAAAAAAATGATACGAGCTCGTTTGGTGGATTATGATAATACCCCGCCACATCCAGATTTAAAATGGTACGGTCAAAATGATAACTATGAATGGAAGCAATATTATTTGCGAGATGATGATACTTCCTTACCATCCTGTCCATTTAAGAAGTTCTATAAGAATAAAAATACCTAAAATCAAAGTAGGTATTTTTTCATTATTCAGGCTTTAAATAGCACATCTGATTATAGTAATCATTATTTGATGAGTAAATCATTCGAAATAGTTTGTATTGATTCGTAATAAAATTAAAAGATAGGCGACACTCAAGTTATCTACTTAGAAATGCTAATTTAGTTTGGCCAACTAAATAGGCTTTCATTGAAGAAAATAATATTTCTTGAAAAAAGGGCTTGGAACTATCCGAGCTCTTTTTGTCATTTTTATTGTGAAGTTTTGTGCGAAATTGTGTTTATTCTTATGTGAATTGGATCTCACTTATAGATTTTCAGGATAAATAATTTGCTATTTTATGAGTTTATTTGTCTTTGGGTTAAATTTCGGGAAATAATTTGTAGAAGAAAATTAGTCCTATGACTTTCGATTATTAGATATTATAGCGACATAATATCGTACGAAAGTTTTATTATTTTAAAAAATGGGTAAATAAACTGAAAACTATTACAGAATAACGATTTACAAGTTAAGTTATATGAAAGGGGTATCATATATGAGTTCTATTAAAAGAAGCATAGGTACATTCAGTTTAATGATGACTGGATTAGGTTCTATCATTGGATCAGGATGGTTATTTGGTGCTTGGAGGGCGGCAGGAATTGCCGGACCTGCTGCAATATTTTCATGGATTATTGGAATGATTGTTATCCTTTTCATTGCACTCACTTATGCTGAACTTGGTTCTATGTTTCCGGAGTCTGGGGGAATGGTTCGCTATGCGCAATATACTCATGGCTCCTTCGTCGGCTTTATTGCTGCATGGGCTAACTGGATTGCGATCGTATCCGTTATCCCTACAGAGGCAACTGCCTCGATTCAATACATGCATTCTTGGCCGTTTGCCTGGACTAAATCACTTATGAATGGAAATGATTTAACGCTCTTTGGTATTACTCTCGTCATTGTGCTTTTACTGATTTATTTCTTTTTAAATTATTGGACAGTGCAATTATTCTCCAAAGCAAACAATTTAATTACGGTTTTTAAAATCGTCATACCATTATTGACGATTATTGGACTAATAACAGCTGGTTTTCACCCTAGTAACTTTCATCTTCCATCTCAGGGCTTTACCCCTAATGGCTGGTCAGGAGTTTTTACGGCTGTGGCAATTTCAGGTATTGTCTTTTCGTTTAATGGCTTTCAAAGTCCTATTAACATGGCTGGCGAAGCAAAAAATCCAAATCGTTCGATTCCAATTGCAATTATTGGATCTCTTATCATTTCCGTAATTATTTATGTACTTTTGCAAATTACGTTTATTGGCGCTGTAGATCCATCATTAGCCGCAAAAGGATGGGGTTCGATTCAATTTAGTTCTCCGTTTGCAAACCTTGCGATAACACTCGGGATTAATTGGTTAGCAATTGTCCTGTATTTAGATGCATTTGTTTCCCCTTCAGGAACTGGTACTACTTATACCGCCACAACTGCAAGGATGATTTATGGAATGGAGGAAAATGGATATTTCCCTAAGGTATTTGGTAAAATTCATCCTTTTTATGGAGTACCGAGACCTGCAATGTTTTTCAATCTAGCAGTCAGTTTCATTTTTCTAATCTTGTTTAGAGGCTGGGGAGCATTAGCAGAAATCATTTCAGTCGCCACCATCATTTCTTATATTTGCGGGCCGATATCCGTGATTGCCCTGAGGAAAATTGGCGTTCATTTTCATCGACCATTAAAAATAAAAAGACTTTCCATGATCGCTCCATTAGGGTTTATCTTTGCAACGTTTATTTTATATTGGGCAAGATGGCCACTAACTGGTGAAGTAATGTTAATTATGATTATCGGTTTGCCGCTTTATTTCTATTATCAAGTAAAAAATAAGTGGATTGGTTTTAGGAAAGATTTTAAAGCAAGTATTTGGTTGATTGTGTATTTAATCGTGATGGTGCTGTTTTCTTATTTAGGGAGTAAGAAGTTTGGTGGAATAAATGTAATTAAATATGGTTGGGATTTCGTATTATTAGTTGTTCTTTCAATTATTTTTTATTTCTGGGGGGTGAAAAGTGCTTGGGAGAACCAGTATTTAAAAGAAGCGGAGGCAGTGAATAAAGAGGCATATGCTTCTGAACAGGAAATGAAGAAGGTTTTATAGGAAGGTTAAAACATTCGCGAAAATATTTTTGCGGATGTTTTTTTGTATTGTATTGTCTATGCAAATAATGTAATAGGAATAAATTTCATATAGGAAAGTAAAAGCAGGATATAAGAGGAATTAATCGAATAATATTTTAAAAAGCTACAAAGAAAAACATAAAAGAGGAGCATTATATGCATTTTCCCGTTTATATTTTTGGAATTCACCCTCATTTATTATTTGAATCCTTATCCTACTTTATTGGTTTTCGTGTTTATTTAAATACTCGAAATAAAAATCGAATACCGATGGATAAAGCTATGTGGATAATTGTTGGGGCGATTTTTGGAGCTGCTCTAGGCGCCAAATTTGTATATTGGTTTGAAGATCCAATCAAAACGTTACACCATTGGAATAACTTGACCTATATGATGGAAGGGAAAACCATTGTAGGTGGGTTATTAGGCGGTCTAATTGGTGTTGAGACGGCAAAGAAAATCATTGGTTGGAAAAACTCCACTGGCGATGATTTCGTCTTGCCCTTAGCAGTTGGAATGATGATTGGAAGAGTTGGATGCTTCTTAACTGGACTCGATGATCATACATACGGAATTGCCACAACATGGTTTACCGGAATTGATTTTGGCGATGGAGTGAAGCGCCATCCAACCCAAATCTATGAAATTGTGTTTCTATTATTACTCATCATTATTTTAATGACCATTAAGAAAAAACAGCTAGTCTTGTGGGAAGGATATTTGTTTCAGCTTTTTATGCTGAGTTACTTAGCTTTTCGAGTCATAATCGATTTTATTAAACCGACACCACATCCTTATTTTCACTTAAATAATATTCAGCTTGCCTGCATTTTTGGAATCATTTACTATATTCAACTTCTAGTGAAAAAATCAATGATTATCAATAAAGGAATGGAGAATCAGCATGCCAAATAGACCATATACTTATTACGACTTAACGATTAGTATTTGCTCCAAATGCTTAAGAAAGGTAGAAGCAAAGATTATTTTTGAAAATGACAATGTATACATGGTGAAAACATGCATGAAGCATGGAAAAGAAAAGGTGTTAATATCAACTGATATCGAATATTACAAATGGTGCAGAGATTTTATTAAGCCATCTGAAATGCCGCATAGGTGGAATACACCGATTAAATATGGCTGTCCATATGATTGCGGACTATGCCCTGATCACGAACAACATAGCTGCCTAACGCTATTAGAAATTACAGAAAGGTGTAATTTGAAATGTCCGATTTGTTATGCGGAATCATCCCCGCATAAAGGCACATTCCGCTCATTGGAACTAATCGAATTCATGCTTAACGCGATCGTTGAAAATGAAAAGGAACCAGATATTATTCAAATTAGCGGCGGGGAGCCAACCATCCATCCGCAATTCTTTGAGATATTGGACATGGTAAAATCAAAACCTGTGAAACATATCATGGTAAATACGAATGGGTTGAAAATTGCCGGGGATAAAGAATTTGTAAAAAAACTTGCAGCATATAAACCAGGCTTTGAAATTTATTTGCAGTTTGATAGTTTTGAAGCAGATGCGTTAAAAGAATTACGTGGCGTTGACTTAACAAAGGTAAGGCAAAAAGCTATCGACAATTTAAACGAACATAATATTTCTACGACATTAGTAGTTACGCTGAAAAAGGGTCTTAATGATCATGAAGTTGGGAAAATCATTCAATATGGCTTAGAACAAAAATGTGTTCGCGGTGTCACCTTCCAGCCGATTCAAAGTGCCGGTAGATTAGAAGATTTTGACCCTACAACCGATCGCTTAACCTTAAGTGAAGTCAGACAAATGATTATCGATCAATCCGGTGTATTTGCTGAAAAGGATATGGTACCTGTTCCGTGTCATCCTGATTCATTGGCAATGGGATATGCCTTTAAAATGAATGGTATAGTGACACCGTTAACTGGGATGATTGATCACCGAATTTTGCTGGAAGGGGAACGTAATACGATCGTATTCGAACAAGATGAGAATATTCGCAATATGATCTTTAAGGTATTTTCCCTAAATCATTCTCCGGATTCATCAGCTATGTCGTTAAAGGATCTGTTATGCTGTTTGCCTAAAGTGAACTTACCAGGAGATCTCGGCTATGATAATGTTTTTCGTGTCATTATCATGCAGTTTCAGGATGCCCATAATTTTGATGTGCGGTCTGTGAAAAAATCATGTGTTCACATTGCCCATCCAGATGGTAGAATCATTCCGTTTGACACATATAATTTATTTTATAGAGATGAAAAAGAACTAGAATTAAAGAAAATTCAAGAGGAAATATTAGCAGGAAGATGACAAAAGGGGTGAATAGATGACAGATCAAGATAGTTCGATAAAAAAGCCAACTAACCCAAAAAAAGAAGGAAGTATTTGGGCAGGAATTGGTATCGGGATAGGAATTTATTTCATTACTTTCATTTTTGGGATGATGACTTCCCAACTATTTTTTGTGGGCCCAATTGTTCATCTGATTGCGATCATTTCCTTTTTTGCAAAGGGAAAAAAATACACAGGAATCGGTTTGTTAATTTTAGCAGGAATTGTAATTTTACTAGTTTCCGCCTGCTTTGGACTAGTCATATTTTCATTAAACAATCGTTAATAGATGTAATTAGATGAAAAATGCTCCTTTTTCATAGTATAGTAGTGATAGCTAGAAAAAGGAGAAGATCTGAATGAAGCTAGTATCATGGAATGTAAATGGTCTTAGAGCCTGTGTGAAAAAAGGATTCCTAGATTATTTTAAAGAAATAGACGCAGAAATTTTTTGTGTTCAGGAAACAAAATTACAGGATGGCCAAATTGAATTGGATTTAGAAGGATATCACCAGTATTGGAACTATGCATTGAAAAAAGGCTATTCCGGAACTGCGATTTTTACAAAAAGGAAGCCTCTATCAGTCCAATACGCATTTGAAAAGGAAGAATATGAGCCGGAAGGAAGAATTGTTACCTTAGAATTTGAAGAATTTTATATGATAAATGTGTACACTCCTAATTCGCAACGCGATTTAGCAAGGCTTGATAAGCGGTTGGTATGGGAGGATAAAATCCTGGATTATTTAAAAGAGTTAGATACGATTAAGCCTATTATTCTATGCGGAGATTTAAATGTCGCTCACATGGAAATTGATTTGAAAAATGCGAAATCCAATAAGGGGAATTCTGGTTTTACAGATGAAGAACGCGGCAAAATGACAGTCCTTCTCGAATCTGGATTCCTTGATACATTTCGATACCTTTATCCAGAAAAAGAAGGCGCTTATACATGGTGGTCCTATATGAATAAGGTAAGGGAGCGAAACATTGGATGGCGTATTGATTATTTTATCACATCTGAAAGAATTGGGAAGAAAATAATCGATGCAGGAATTCACCCTGACATTATGGGAAGTGACCATTGCCCAGTATTCCTGGATATTGAATTGTAATCATTCGGGAACTATATTGATAAAAAGCAATCAAGTGCCTTTTTCTTTGTTATCCCTTAAAGTCTTTTCGGATATTTTCGGTATATTGTATATCAGTAATTAGATAATTTAGATGAGGTGATCGTTTGATTTGGATCATTGTTCCGATCTAAGCATTTTCTATTCCAATTGCTGTGATTATTACCGATCATTTTAGAAAAGGGCAAAAATAAAGACTAATTTTATGAAAGAACAGCTTGAATTAGAAAAACTTAAGCATGAAAACTACTTATTGGAAACAAAAAAACTAAAGCTTGAACTGGAAAAAATGCAGATTGAAACAGAGGACAAAACAAAAATATTGAAATAGTTTAAAAGAGGCTTTGATATAATTAGCTACTGGAAGGAAAAAAAGTGAAATCGAACGCTCGATTTCACTTTTTTAATATATTATGGTTGTGCATCTATTTTATATTCTTCCGATATTGGTCCTGATGTCAAACGTGAAAATTATACGCTATGACATTAGATCTTGTTCAGAAACCAAGTATGGTAATAAATATTACATTTTGATGATAGCATAGGCAATAAACATTTCAATAAAGATTATTCTCGATAAAAACTATATCTATATTGTGTACAGCAATTCGTAACCATTCATAACTTAAGGATCTAACTGATTTTGTTGAACAAGAGGCTCTAAATAACGCTTATTGTGAAGAATACTTGGGTGATCAGGTTGATACTTTCGGGCGATTTCGTTATGTGAAAAGGCTAGTTCGTGATTTCCTAACCGGTCGTAACAAACACACAATTGCAAATGAGGAAGCCAAGTCCAGTATGCATAGTTCCTTATTCCCATGTGGTCGGATGGCTTTTCAAGTTGTGTAGCAAGTTTGTACCAAAAAAGAGCCTTTTGGGTCTGATTTTCTTGTAGGAATCGGTATCCCAATCTACAGCAAAAATCGGCACGAGGGGAGTCGTACTCGAAGGATTTAAGAAGAAAATGAGTTTCGCTCTCATGATCTCCTATTGAATTAAAGCATTCTGCAAGCTTTCCGCAAGCGGAAATACAGTCCTCTATCCAACCAATTTTTGTATCTAGAAATTTTTTATAGTATTCTATTGCACCGAAAATTCTATGATGATCTAACAATTCGTTAGCATAGTAAAACAGGTCTCTTGGGTTGAATTGTTCACCTCGTTCAAGGCGGTTTTCATAGATTGTGAGATTGCGATCTGAATCATGGTGAATTCTTCGGTGGGTAACAGCAACTTCGCTGTGTAAAATATTGCCCCAAACTTCTAAATACTCATGTACTGCACCGTACCACTTGAAGTTGTTTTGCCTCTTTACAAGCCGATTACGACGCAGACTGGATATGGTATTCCCATCTCCATCAAATGCGAGATTATATTGCATGGTGACTGAATCAGTAGAAGGATCAAGGGAACCTTTTAATGCTAAAAATTTTGTTTGATCATCTTCCAATAAAACATCATCTGCATCCAACCAAAAAATGTAGTCCATTTTGGCATGACTAAATGCAAAATTACGTGCTGCAGCAAAGTCATCAATCCATTGGAAATCGATAATATTGTTTGTATATGGAGATACAATTTCTTTTGTTTTATCGGTTGAACCTGTATCTAGAATAATGATTTCATCTATTAGATGTTTAACAGAATCTAGACAACTTTGGATGGTGTCTTCTTCATTTTTTACAATCATGCAAAGGCTTATAGTAATCAAGTCTGTTTGGCTCCTTTAAGAAATAATTTTCCTCACATTAAGTTATGAATATAGATAAAATATGGTTTAGACTAAACTTCAAAAAAACTTGAAAACCATTATAAGAAAACGATTTTCAAGCTCTTTTAATATTAAACTTCGAAAATGCTTACTTAAATTATTAAATATTTCCCTCTTTTTAATTAACTAATTGCAACACCAGCACTTGCATAACCAGCAACTGTATTAATAAGTGAAAGACCTGATGCAGTTGCAGAATAGACCATCAGTAAGCTAGTTTGTGCCGTCACAGGTATCGCCAATCCTGAAGTTAGACCATTGCTTATGGCACCTATAGAAAGGGTTCCTGTAAGCGGTGGTGCTAATGTGACAACAGCGCCTGGTATAGGGCTAAAAATATTATTCGGCGTCGTGGATTCATACAGTTGTGCTGTTATTGTTATCGTACTTCCCACAAGACTTAGAGCTGCGGTAGTACTGAAGTAGGCTGTTATAGATGTAATCACACCATTACGAGGCATCGAAAATGCAAAATCCAAAAGTGTCCCTCCGGCACCTGTAAGATCTATTTGCCCACTGCCAAGAATAGTCACTCCGGTTACAGAGTTCCCAAATCCAATAAGGCTTGTTGTTCCAACCAAGCCACCCGCAATAGTAGTTAGTGCAATGGGCAATCCAGATGCAAAAGGAATTATTGCACTTGCTCCGGTAGCACCAGTTGCGCCAGTAGTTCCAGTAACTCCGGTAGCACCAGTATCGCCAGTAGGTCCAGTAACTCCGGTAGCACCAGTTGCGCCAGTAGTTCCAGTAGTACCGGTAGCACCAGTCGCGCCAGTATCGCCAGTAGGACCGGTAGCACCAGTCGCGCCAGTAACGCCAGTAGGTCCAGTAACCCCAGTTGCGCCGGTATCGCCAGTAGGACCGGTAACACC
>NZ_JBYSWK010000059.1:0-24580 GCF_058781025.1 Heyndrickxia sp. FW510-T9
AAGTAGCTCAGCTTGGTAGAGCACATGGTTTGGGACCATGGGGTCGCAGGTTCGAATCCTGTCTTCCCGACCATTATCTAAATTGGGGCCTTAGCTCAGCTGGGAGAGCGCCTGCTTTGCACGCAGGAGGTCAGCGGTTCGATCCCGCTAGGCTCCACCAATAGTATATTAATTTTATGGCGGCGTAGCTCAGCTGGCTAGAGCGTACGGTTCATACCCGTGAGGTCGTGGGTTCGATCCCCTCCGCCGCTACCATAAAATGATCATGGACCTTTAGCTCAGCTGGTTAGAGCAGACGGCTCATAACCGTCCGGTCGTAGGTTCGAGTCCTACAAGGTCCACCATATAATTCGGAGGAATACCCAAGTCCGGCTGAAGGGATCGGTCTTGAAAACCGACAGGCGGGTTAAACCGCGCGGGGGTTCGAATCCCTCTTCCTCCGCCATATAATTTAAATATGGTATATGGCAAATTTAATATTTTATTATCGACGCGGGGTGGAGCAGTCCGGTAGCTCGTCGGGCTCATAACCCGAAGGTCGCAGGTTCAAATCCTGCCCCCGCAATATAATAAAAATGGTCCGGTAGTTCAGTTGGTTAGAATGCCTGCCTGTCACGCAGGAGGTCGCGGGTTCGAGTCCCGTCCGGACCGCCATTTTTATTTTTTTGACTTGTAACAGTAATTATTAAGGCTCGGTAGCTCAGTCGGTAGAGCAAAGGACTGAAAATCCTTGTGTCGGCGGTTCGATTCCGTCCCGAGCCACCATTTTTGTCTAGAATTTACATCAATGAATTTTTATTATGGCGGCTATGGCGAAGTGGTTAACGCATCGGATTGTGGCTCCGACATTCGTGGGTTCGATTCCCATTAGTCGCCCCATTATATTAAGCGGGTGTAGTTTAGTGGTAAAACTACAGCCTTCCAAGCTGTTGTCGTGGGTTCGATTCCCATCACCCGCTCCAAATTCAAATTACATAATGGGCCTATAGCTCAGCTGGTTAGAGCGCACGCCTGATAAGCGTGAGGTCGATGGTTCGAGTCCATTTAGGCCCACCAGAGTTTTTTGCAATAGCAAAATAACTTTCCATTATTGTTCCGCAGTAGCTCAGTGGTAGAGCTATCGGCTGTTAACCGATCGGTCGTAGGTTCGAGTCCTACCTGCGGAGCCATTTTTTATTTGGGGAAGTACTCAAGTGGCTGAAGAGGCGCCCCTGCTAAGGGTGTAGGTCGGGTAACCGGCGCGAGGGTTCAAATCCCTCCTTCTCCGCCATAGGCATTATTTACGGCCCGTTGGTCAAGCGGTTAAGACACCGCCCTTTCACGGCGGTAACACGGGTTCGAATCCCGTACGGGTCATACTTAAATAAAAAAAGAATTTCTTAATAGGAGAAATTCTTTTTTTATATGACGGAAGTAGGTATAAAGAACTAATTCGCGAGATTAAGTAGTAAATTCGCGAGATTAGCTGCCATTTTCGCGAGATTAATGAATAAAATCGCGAGATTATACGTTATATTCACGAGATTAATAAATTTTGAATGCAACAAAGTAAAGCGAGCACATTAAAAAAGACTTCACTCCGAATGGAATGAAGTCTTTTTATGTGGATCATAAGAAATGTGCAATAACTAAACCGATCGATAGCAGTAGTCCAAAAAATGTATTGGTTTGTGCTGTAGCCTTCATAGCAGGAACCATTTGAATTGGCTCTGTTTTTCCGATAAAACCTTTAACAGCAGTAATAGGTTTAGGAATACTTATCAATATTAATAGAAGCCATGGAGTTGCGCCACCAAATAAAATAAAAGCTATAATCCAAACATACGAAACAGTGAACATGGCAGCTAATAGATTTATTGCTTTTTTACGTCCGATTAAAATCGCTACCGTTTTACGTCCGTTTTCTTTATCACCATCAAGATCGCGAATGTTATTGGACAACATAATTGCCCCAATAAGAATCATAATGGGTATAGATATTAAAATACTGTCTGCAGTGATTTCTCTTACTTGAATGTAAAAAGAAATTAGAACAATGATGACTCCCATTAAGAACCCTGATAGAAATTCACCAAAAGGTGTATATGCAATCGGATATGGACCACCTGTATATAAATAGGCAATTAGCATGCAAACAGCTCCGATAACTGCTATCCACCACGTGGTATTAATACAAATATAAACTCCCAAAAGAATAGCAATTCCAAAAAATATGAAAGCTAATTTCAATACTGTTTTTGGTTGGACACCGTTTCTAACGATGGCTCCGCCTATACCTACAGAATGCTCATTGTCTAGGCCTCTTTTATAATCATAGTACTCATTGAACATATTTGTTGCTGCTTGTATTAAAAGGGACGCGATGAGCATTGCGATAAATAATGCAAAGTTAAGATTTGAATAATGCAATGCAAGTGCAGTTCCTAGAAAAACAGGCACAAAACCAGCTGTTAATGTATGTGGTCTCGTTAATTGCCACCATATTCGCCAACCGCGATCTCGTTCTAGAGTTGGTGAAGAATGTTTACTCATTATAAGTCTCTCCCTTATATTCGTTCCTTGTATAAATAAAAATTAGACAAAACATTACAATCTAAAGTGTAGGTAAAGGAGAAGGTGGTGTCAATGAATTTTTATATGTATTGAAGTGAAATTATTCCTTTTTATCTTAATGATACATCTATTTAAATCCTGATTTATCGCTTCAAAGTATATATAATAGGAAAGGATAGATACAAAACGGCACTAACATTGACTCGAATCTGTTTGAGGTGTATCTTAAAGGATGGATGAATTTGAAATTTGTCCAATAGAATATTTGAATTTATGTAATGATGTAATTGTCTTGGGGGAGATTGAAGTGAAACATTTAGAAAAACAATTAGAAATGACAATAGAAAAAGCTAAAGTACAAAATAAAGAGATTTTATTCAGTTATACAGAATCAATTGAACTTCCATACCCTCCTGCATATTATGCATCTAATACCCACAATAGCAAAGACAATTTTTATTGGAAAGACCCTCAAAATGATATAATTTTAATTGGTTCAGGGAATGTTCTTCAAATAAACTCTGAGCTTATAGATGAAAGATTTCACTATGTAGAGAAAAAATGGGAAAGTATTGTGGAAAACGCTTCCATATATAATCCAACTAACGAACCAGGTACAGGTCCCTTGCTATTTGGTGGATTTACATTCGACCCTACCAATTCAAACGAACCTGAATGGGAAGATCTTTCAAATGCTCTCTTTTATGTTCCAGAAGTAATGCTCACGATAAAAGAGAATGGATGTTTTCTAACGGTTAATTCAATCGTTCATTCGGAAAATGATATATCCTTGCTTAAACAAATGGAACAATGGAAAATGAATGTAATATATAAATCTGAGCGTAGCATAGAACTAGACTCGGAAATAGTAAGCCAAGAAGAAATCCATCCGAATAAATGGAAAGAATCCGTTTCTAGCGTCATTTCACTTTTAAAAAATGGTTATTTAGATAAGGTTGTTTTGGCAAGAAAAATGAAATTGATATTCAATCATACAATTATGCCTGAAAATATTCTAAAGAGCTTGCTTGAACAGCAACAGGAAAGCTATATTTTCTCATTTGGGTACGGAAATCACTGTTTTACAGGCGCTTCGCCTGAAAGATTAGTAAAAAAAATTGGAGAAAATATTTTATCAACATGTTTAGCTGGATCTATTAAAAGAGGTAAGGATGACAATGTAGACCAAGCATTTGGAAAAATGTTAATGGAAGACAAAAAGAACAGGGAAGAGCATCAGCTAGTAGTATCCATGATTGCGGAAGTTTTCCAAAAATATTGTGAAGAAATATACATTCCAACCGAACCAATTTTAATGAAAACTAGAGATATTCAGCATCTTTATACACCAGTGAAAGGGAAAGCAAAAAGGGAAACGTCCCTTCTTCACTTGGTCGAATCCCTTCATCCAACACCAGCAGTTGGTGGATCACCGAAACAAGATGCAATAAACGTGATAAAAGATGTTGAAAACATGGATAGAGGGTTGTACGCAGCTCCAATTGGTTGGATGGATTATTGTGGTAATGGTGAATTTATTGTGGCCCTTAGATCAGGCTTAATAAAAGGAAATGAAGCATTTATTTATGCTGGGTGCGGAATCGTAGCGGATTCAAACCCAGAGGATGAATATTTAGAAACTAAAATTAAATTTCGTCCTATGCTTCGTGCATTAGGAGGAAAAGATGATGAATGAACAAGACATACTAACGAGGTATTTAGCAGATTTTATTCAGGAGTTGGTCTTTAATGGTGTCGAGGATGTTGTAATAAGTCCTGGTTCTAGATCAACCCCTTTAGCAATGTTGATTGCTGAACATCCAGATCTCAAATACCATATTAACATTGATGAACGATCTGCAGCTTTTTTCGCACTTGGAATGGCAAAGCAAACAAGAAAACCAGTAGCGCTTTTATGCACATCTGGGACTGCTGCAGCAAATTATTATCCAGCAATCATTGAAGCTAAAATTTCAAGGGTGCCGCTTATTGTTTTAACAGCTGATCGTCCGCATGAATTGAGGGATATAGGCGCGCCACAGACGATTGATCAGATTCATTTGTATGGAAATCATGTTAAATGGTTTCTGGAAATGTCTATTCCAGATGTAAGCGAAGAGCTTCTCTATTTTGTAAAAACAACAGCTTCAAGAGCTGTTAATATTTCCTTACAGGCACCCGCAGGACCAGTACATTTGAATTTCCCTTTTAGAGAGCCGTTAATTCCTAGGCTGGAACCATCACCATTTGAAAAGAGAAAACAATCGGTGAAAAGTAATCAAGGGAAATTAGCTCTTCCAGTTGGTGAAATAGAAAGATTTGTACTTGAAATAGAAAAGCACCAAAAAGGCTTAATTATTTGTGGTGTAATGGATGACCACGACTTTACACAAGCTGTTCTAGAGCTCTCTAATAGGTTAGGATATCCTATACTAGCAGACCCTTTATCCCAGCTTAGGAGTGGAACACATAGTGGTGTGGCAATTATAGATAATTACGACACAATTTTAAAGAATAGCAAACATGTAGATCAACTTTCTCCTGAAGTCATTATTCGCTTTGGAGCAATGCCGGTATCAAAGCCATTAACCCTTTTCCTTAAAAAGGTACAAAATGTTCACCATTATATTGTAGATAGTGGAAGTGGTTGGAGAGACCCTATTAAAATGGGGACAGAGATGATCCACGCAGACGAAGTTTTATTTTGCGAAAGCTTATCTTCAAAATGGAACAAGGAACCGAATATTCAATGGCTTCAAATGTGGCAAAGATTAAATGAGAATACTAAGCATATTGTTAGACAAATAGTAGAAGATATCCAGGAATTGGACGAGGGAAAAGTAGTGCATGAGCTAGCTAAATTATTGCCAAGCAATAGTACACTATTTGTTGGGAATAGTATGCCGATTAGGGATGTTGATACATTCTTCCACTTTAATCAAAAAAATATCCGTGTGATGGCTAATCGGGGGGCCAATGGTATCGATGGTGTCGTATCCAGTGCAATAGGTGCAAGCGTCTATGCAGAACATTTATATTTACTTATTGGAGATCTTTCCTTTTTCCATGACTTGAATGGCCTTTTAGCTGCGAAAATGCAACAATTAAATATTACGATTATTGTTATCAATAATAATGGTGGAGGAATCTTTTCATTTCTTCCCCAAGCTAGTTCCTCCAAGAACTTTGAAAATTTATTTGGAACGCCGATTGATTTAGAGTTTGAATATGCCATTAAAATGTATGGCGGAAATTATCATAAGGTAGCAGATTGGATGGAGTTCGAAAACTCCATTAAATTAGCTAATGAAACCTCAGGATTGAATGTAATAGAGGTACCAACTGATCGTGAAAAAAATGTCCAGATACACCGAAAAATGTGGGATCGTGTATCTTTAGAAATAAACAATCTAATGGATGGGGATTTATCATGTTAATGAAAATCCTTGACGCCAGGTACTATGTTGAAGTGTTAGGCGAAGGAGAACCAGTTGTTTTATTGCATGGATTTACTGGTGATATAACAACATGGCGATTTCTTGCTGATCAATTAATAGGTCATTATAAAGTCATTCTTGTTGATATTTTAGGCCATGGCCTGTCAGAAAGTCCTAAAAATCCTGAACGTTACGATATAGAATTAATAGCTGATGATTTAAAAGAAATATTGAATAAATTAGCTTTTAACAATGCTTCTATCATTGGATACTCAATGGGCGGAAGATTAGCGTTAACTTTTGCTCAAAAATATCCGAAGATGACGAAAAAATTAATTTTGGAAAGTGCGTCACCAGGACTAATTCATGAAGAAGATCGCAAAACAAGAAGAATGCAAGACAAATTATTAGCGGATAAAATCCTGAATGAGGGGATAGAGTCATTTGTGGATTATTGGACCAATATTCCGCTATTTCAAACACAAAAATCTCTCGACATCGCTGTTCAAAAGGAAATAAGAGAACAAAGGCTGTCATGTAATCCGCTGGGACTAGCTAATAGTCTTTTAGGAATGGGGACTGGGAGTCAACCGTCATGGTGGAGCACTTTAAACAACTTACATATGCCAGTTTTACTAGTAACTGGAGCATTTGACTTGAAATTTTGTCAAATTGCTTTTGAAATGAAAAAAAGGCTGACAAATGCTGAATGGCTAACAATTCCGGATGTGGGACATGCAATTCATGTGGAAAGTCCAAAAAAGTTTGGTACAATAGTAATGGAGTTTTTGGCAAAACCACAGAATTAAATAAGGTTTACGATAATTTTTACAGTGCTAGAAAGCATTTTACTAGCTAGTAAAAAACAAAATAAGGAGGATTTATAATGGCAGTAGAATGGATTGCTGAACGAAAATATGATGAAATTTTATATGAAACGTATAATGGGATTGCGAAAGTAACCATTAACCGTCCTCATGTACATAATGCATTTACTCCTAAAACCGTAGCAGAAATGATTGATGCTTTTGCTTATGCCCGTGACGATAGTAAAATTGGTGTTATCGTATTAGCTGGTGCAGGAGATAAAGCATTCTGTTCTGGTGGAGATCAAAAAGTTCGTGGTCATGGTGGATATGTTGGTGATGACAATATTCCTCGTTTGAATGTGCTTGATTTACAAAGATTAATTCGCTTTATTCCAAAACCAGTTATTGCGATGGTATCAGGCTATGCTATTGGCGGTGGCCACGTCCTACATATTGTCTGTGATCTTACAATCGCAGCTGATAATGCAATCTTTGGTCAAACAGGACCGAAAGTAGGATCTTTTGATGCAGGTTATGGTGCGGGATATTTAGCTAGAATTGTTGGTCACAAAAAAGCTCGAGAAATTTGGTACCTATGTCGTCAATACAATGCCCAGGAAGCGTTGGATATGGGATTGGTAAATACGGTTGTTCCATTAGAACAACTGGAAGAAGAAACAGTCAAATGGTGTGATGAAATTCTAGAGAAAAGCCCGACTGCTCTTCGTTTCTTAAAAGCTTCTTTCAATGCAGATACAGATGGTTTAGCTGGTTTGCAACAGTTAGGTGGAGACGCAACTCTTTTATACTACACATCAGATGAGGCAAAAGAGGGCCGTGACGCATTTAAAGAGAAACGTAATCCAGACTTCGGACAATTCCCACGTTTCCCTTGATCGAAAAGCGGAAGCGCCTTGTTCATCTGCTAGCTGATAGACGCTATAGCTAGACATAAACAAAAATAGATAAAGCTTGGTGGACTACCATCAAGCTTTTTACATAGGAAAAAATATTGTGCTAATAAATGAAGGTGATCTGATTGGAATCTAACATTCCCAATTTTTTAATGCAGCGTGCTTTTTTAACACCGAATCGGTATGCACTTGTTTTTGAAAAGCAAACATGGACTTTTGCAGAGATGTTTGAAAAGGTGAAAGATCTTTCTCGGAAAATCTCTTCCTTAGGAATGAAGGAAGAAGATACAATTGCTTTATTATTGAAAAATCGTCCCTCTACAGTGTTTATGATCCATGCTTTACAACAGTTGCGTGTCAAGGCTGTATTTATTAATCATCGATTAACACCGTCGGAAATGGTTTTTCAATTAAAGGATAGTCAAGCAAAGTTATTAATATATGATCATGAATTCGAAAATGTACAACATGATATTCTTCAACTATATGGAGAAACTGATATTAAATCAATTTCTGAAATAGAAAAATTACCGAAAAACGAGATAGAGATTGTCAAAGAATATCGGTTAACAGATGTTTGCTCTATTATGTATACATCTGGAACAACAGGTCATCCAAAAGGTGTATTACAAACGTACGGAAATCATTGGTGGAGCGCAATTGGTTCGGCACTTAATCTTGGAATAAGAGATGATGATGCCTGGCTATGCACAGTCCCTTTATTTCATATCAGCGGGTTATCCATTTTAATGCGAAGTGTTATTTATGGGATCCCTGTATATTTAATGGAACATTTCAACGAAGAAAAAGCGAATATTTTATTACAATCAGGAAAAATAACGATTATGTCTGTAGTTGGAACGACGTTGCAGAGAATGGTTCATTCATTAATTGGAAAAGGATATCATCCGAAATTTCGCTGTATGCTGCTGGGAGGAGGGCCGGCTCCACGCCCACTTTTAGAAGCATGTGCCGAAAAAGGGATTCCTGTCTTTCAGTCATATGGAATGACGGAAACTTCTTCACAAATCGTTACGTTGGCACCAGAAGACAGTTTGAAAAAACTTGGCTCTGCAGGGAAACCACTTTTTCCAGCACAGTTAAAAATCATTGCGGACGGTCATGAGAGTGTGCCATTTAAGCCAGGGGAAATTGTCGTGAAGGGTCCAAATGTAACAATAGGTTATTTAAATCGTCCTGAAGCAAATAGAAACAGCTTTAACGATGGTTGGCTAAGCACAGGAGATATTGGATATGTGGATGAAGAAGGGTATCTATATGTAATGGATCGCCGTTCAGACCTGATAATATCAGGTGGCGAAAATATATATCCAGCTGAAATTGAAGAAGTGTTATTGGCACATCCATTCGTCACGGAAGCAGGAGTAACAGGAATAGAAGATACTGCATGGGGACAGGTTCCAATTGGATTTGTTGTATTAAATAATCCGATACAAGAAGAGGAGCTAATACTTTTTTGCCAACAAAGATTAGCTAAATATAAAATACCGAAAAAAATATTTACAATGAAATCTTTACCAAGAAATGCATCCAATAAATTACTGCGAAGAAAGTTAAAAGAGATTATTCCAAAGGATATCGAAATATGAAGATATGTGAAGTTCAATTACACATTATAAAAATGCCATTAAAAACGCCATTTTCAACAGCGCTTGGCACCGTGATAGAGAGAGAAGGAATTATCGTCGAGGTAAGAGATGATGATGGAACGATTGGAATTGGGGAGGCAGTTGCCTTTTCTACACCTTGGTATACGGAAGAAACCGTTCAGACATCCTTCCATATGCTTAAGGATATATTACTCCCATTGGTTCTTAATTATCCCTTTAATCATCCAAAAGAAGTGTCAGAACGCTTTGAAACTATTCGTGGGAATCAAATGGCGAAAGCAGGGCTTGAAACGGCAATATGGGACTTGTATGCAAAACAACAAGAGATGCCTTTATGGAAACTAATAGGTGGGGTTAGAGAGCATATACCGGCAGGCGTGGTTGTTGGCACACAGGATTCAGTAGAAGCAATTGAAAACATATCTATGTTTCTTCAGGAAGGTTATAAAAGGGTAAAGGTGAAGATCAAGCCCGGACATGATTATAGCCTAATAAAAGAGATACGAAAGCACTATCCAGATCTTGATATCATGGTTGATGCAAACTCTGCCTACACATTAAAGGATGTTCAGGCATTAAAAGCTTTGGATGAATTTGACTTATTAATGATTGAACAGCCACTGGGAATAGATGATATAGTCGAACATGCTTATTTACAGAAGGAAATTCAAACTCCAATATGTTTGGATGAAAGTATTGTGTCACTTCACGATGTTAAAAGTGCCATCTATTTAAAAAGCTGTGGTGTTATCAATATAAAGATTGGTCGTGTCGGTGGTTTATGGAACGCTATGCAAATCCATGATTTGTGCGTAGAAAACAATATTAAGGTTTGGTGTGGCGGAATGATTGAGTTCGGCATTTCGAAAGCCCATAATATTGCATTAGCAACGAAAAATGGTTTTACAATACCAGGTGATATATCCTCTTCCAGCAGATATTGGGAACAGGATATTATCCATCCGGAAATAAAGGTAGTGAACGGTGAAATAGCAGCTCCCAAACAAAATGGTATTGGTTTTGAATTGAACAAAATCCGTTTAAAGGAAGTTACTTTATTCCATGAAACATATCGTTACTAGAGAAAAGAAATCGGCGAGTGAGCCGATTTCTTTTCGTTATATCATATAATCATGTTGCTAATAGCTACATTGACTATAGGCTAGTCGATGTGCAAGGCGCTTTCGCATTTGTTTCTACCAGTTCCCCTCTGGTTTAAATGTCTTACAATCTGTTTCAGCTTGATTTTTAGCTTCAGTACCTTTTTGACTTACCACATAAATTTGATCTGCGGCGCATTGATTTCCATTTTTCCAATAGTGACAATTATTTACTTCACATAGTACATCCTTTGCCATCTTTATACCACCTCTTTTAATGAAAAATGATGATACATCCTTTATTGTTTGTTAGCGGTATGAAAATATGATGGGAATCAAAGGAAGTTTCGGTTTATGGGAATCAACTCGATTCACGGAAGAAAAGCAGTTATTCATTTTCTTTATGCTTTGACGGCCATTTAGTAGGGACAGGATCTACTCCGCCAGGGTGGAAAGGATGGCATTTTAGAATTCGTTTAATGGTTAAGTAACCACCACGTATGGCACCGAATCGTTTGATGGATTCTAGACCGTACGAAGAACATGAAGGGTAAAATCGACATGTAGGTGGCTTTATCGGAGATATAACAAGTTGATAAAAGCGAATGATCAAAATAAAAATATATTTAAACATGGATATCAATACATCCTCATTTTTTTCTTTAGATTATTCTTTATATGAAAAAAAGTCAAAAGAACCGTCCTAAGCATCGGATGGTTCTTTCACTTCTGTTTTTATATTTGGATTATTTTCTATTGGATCTACTGTATGTTTAATTGAGTATGCTTTTGATGTTGTAATAACAGCAGCGGCCATTATCACAGCAATAATGATAAGCGATACTATTAAAATGAATATTAACATTGACTATACCCCTTTTTTCGATTCTATATGTTTATATTACCATGTTTTTTACAGTAATTCTGTCTAGATTGTGAACAGGAATTGAATCTTATTAAATAAAAATTAATGCAGGTATTTAGAGTGATTCGTGTAATGGATATCGTCTGCTGTTTGTGCAAATTTTTCTTTTAATGTATCCGTTAAATACATGCTAATGAAATAGTGTAATTCATATTCTGTCATTTCACTCACAATATTTAATAGCTCCTGACGATTGTTATTTTCAACAACCGCTAGTGCAATAATATCTAAATCTTCTTCATCACCTGTTAATTTGTCACGATATATCTCATAAAGCTCGTCCACTAATCTCAACTAAGAACACTCCTTTATTTTCTACGAAGGCTCTTTTCTTAAACATTGTTGTTTTTGTAAGCATAAATTTCATAAATTTTTCTTTCAGATTTAGATTGGGTAGTCCTTTTAAGAAAAGATGCCGATACTAAATCATATAAAATATTTACGAAAAGCAACAATTTATGAAAAAACAGCCTCAACGAAAAAAGAATTGATAAGAATATTTTAAGTAGTTTTGTGGGAAACGATACATATGTAAGGAAAAACATATTGAGGTGGGAATAGATATGGAAGCAAATAAGCACACATATTATGTAGACCTTGGAAGCGGAGAGATCTCAAGAAGTATAGCTGACTCGGTTTGGAATTTTAAAATAGAAGCAACAGATGAGGAAATAACACGTCTAAGGCAAATATTCGATTCAAATTATGATGCGGATACAGTAGGATTTCTTCGGTCCCATATTCCTGCATTAGAATATCACCATGACCGTCCAAATGATATCTCCGATGAAAATTTACTTCGCGCTTATCAAATGCTGTATGACTTAGGGGATGATGATGCAAAGAAACATATAGAGAGCATTGGAATTTTAAAGGATTTTACATCAAAATAATGGAAAATAGGGTGCTGATTTTATTAGCACCCCTGACCTATATCTGTCTAGCCCCAAGTGAAATTGGTATTTCAAATTTCACTAGCGCCTATCAGCTAGCGGATTTCACTTATCCGTACGCTAGAGCTGCGGCACTTGCGCTTTTCTTATGAATCCTTAATAAGTTTCTTTTCTAGTAGATCTACTAATTGATACATAATGGTTGCAATGATTGCCACTATAATGAGGGATAGCATTACTAACGTAAAATTAAAGACTTGGAATCCATAAATGATTAAATAGCCTAATCCTTTTGAAGCGACTAAATATTCTCCAACAATTACCCCCACCCATGATAAACCTACATTTACTTTTAATGTTGAGATAATAGTAGGAAAGGAAGCTGGCAAAATGGCTTCCTTGAATATTTGATAACGGGAAGCTCCAAATGTTTGTAATACTTTTAAATAGTTAGCATCTACATCTCGAAATGAGGTGTAAATCACGATAGTCGTAATAATGACGGAAATAATAATTCCCATCGCAATACTTGATGATAATCCCGGACCAAAGAGGACTATCAAAATTGGCCCAAGAGCAACCTTTGGCATTGCATTAAAAATAACGAGATAAGGGTCTAAAATCTTTGATAATCTTGGTGATGCCCAAAGAATTGCCGCTAACAATGTACCAAAAAAAGTACCTAGCACAAATCCCATAATGGTTTCAAATACCGTTACACCAATATGACTGAATATAGTGCCATCTTGAATCTTATTCATGAATAATATCCATATTTTCGACGGAGAACTAAAAATGAGAGGATTCACCCAATTTAGACGACTTGCAATCTCCCAAAGGGCTAGAAACACTATTAAAATAATTAATTGATAAAAACGAATCCATCTTTTCTCCATTTTTATATTGTTTAAATACTGATGGTAAAGGAAATTTGGATTATTTTTGGGCTTCAAGGGACTCCAACTCCTTCCAAATTTCCTGAAATAATCCAGAGTATGCT
Source organism: Heyndrickxia sp. FW510-T9 (assembly GCF_058781025.1). Classification (NCBI taxonomy): domain Bacteria; kingdom Bacillati; phylum Bacillota; class Bacilli; order Caryophanales; family Bacillaceae; genus Heyndrickxia; species Heyndrickxia sp. FW510-T9. Next base: position 13,263 of record NZ_JBYSWK010000059.1, read on the forward strand.
TCGTTATTTCTTACTTCAAAAGGTCTTATTACTCTTAATTCTTCAGGTACGCTGAAGGTTTTATATAAACGCCCTGGCTTAGCGGCAAATAATAAAATTCGGTCACTCATGGAAATTGCCTCTCCGATATCATGTGTAACTAATACGGCTGTTTTTTTGTATGACTTTAATGTTTCAAAAATAAGATCTTCCAGTTTTAGTTTTGTTTGATAATCAAGTGCGGAAAAAGGCTCATCTAAGAAAAGGATTTTTGGATTTATCGCCATTGTTCTTACTAAGGCAGCTCTTTGTCTCATACCGCCAGAGAGTTGCCGGGGATATTGTTTCTCAACCCCTTCTAAACCTATTTCTTTCAGGAAATTCAATGCAGTTTCCTTCGATTTGTTCGTTAATTGCTTATTAAGCTTTAAGCCGAGTAAAATATTTTCTTCGATTGTTTTCCATGGAAATAAATAATCCTGCTGTAACATATATCCGATAGATGAATTAAATGTGTTCGGTTCGACCCCATCTATAAAAACATTGCCTTCAGTTGGTTTTATAAGACCGGAAAGAATCGATAGCATCGTCGTTTTTCCGCAGCCGCTTGGACCAAGAAGAGAAATAAATTCCCCTTCTTGAATAGTAAAACTGATGTTTTTTAAAGCATCCGTAGCTGTTTTTGGTGTAAAGTAACTATGGTGGACATTTTCTACAGATAGGAAGCTCATTAATCCGTTTACCTCCTTATTCTTGAATCACTTTTTTTGTAATAGATGTATTGACAAGTGTTTTATAGTCAACACTTTTCGGTAATTCCCCAGCTTCCTTCATAATATCTTGAAGGTGATTCCAGCCATCCTCACTTAAAACTAGATCAGTACCAAATGAACCTTGACTGCGATAACGTTCGATAGAAGAAGCTAATATATCAATGTCAGTATCTTCGAAGAAAGGTTGAATTACCTTTGCCACCTGTTTTGCATCATGATCCTTTACCCACTTTTCCGCTTTATATAAGGCACGGACAAATTTCTCAATCGTATCTTTATTTGCTTTGATGTAGCTCTGTTTTGCCATATAATCGGTATATGGGACATTCCCTGATTCTTTACCAAAGGAATCAACGATATATCCTTTGCCTTCTTTTTCAAAGATAGATGCTGTAGGTTCGAATAATTGAACGAAATCTCCTGTTCCAGAGGCAAATGCATTAGCAATATTTGCAAAATCAATATTTTGGATAAGTTTCAAATCCTTATGAGGATCGATACCATGTTTTTTCAAGACATATTCTCCAACCATTTGCGGCATACCGCCTTTTCTTTGACCTAGAAAGGTGGAGCCTTTTAATTGATCCCATGAAAAGTTATCGATTTTTTTTCGAGAGACAAGGAAGGTTCCGTCCGTTCTTGTTAATTGTGCAAAATTAATCACAGGATCGTCACTGCCTTGGGCATGAACATAGATAGAAGTTTCGGAACCAACTAGAGCAATATCTGCTCCATTTGATAATAATGTTGTCATTGTTTTGTCGCCGCCAGCGGTTGTTTTTAAATCGATGTTTAAGCCTTCATCCTTAAAAAAACCTTTTTGAATCGCTACATATTGAGGTGTGTAGAAAACAGAGCGAGTAACTTCTGCGACGCGAACTTTCTTAAGCCCTTCTTTTTTTTGGCAGGCTCCTAAAGAAAATAGCAGAATGAATGTTAATAAAAGAGAAAAGCTAATTTTAAGCCACCTTTTCATTCATAGACCTCCCTTTGGCATACGGTTATTTTTGATTTGTTACATATCGTATGATTTTAATAAAAATGTGTGAATGCCTATATAAAAAACAGTTCCATTTTTAAATAGCTGGGCTGATTGAAGGTGAGAAATGGTGGTAATTGACTATTGGACGTTTAAGAGGTGTTTCATGAATATTATAGAAAAAATTCCATTTCCTTCGCCAAATCCAATGATTAAGATGTATCTGCTAACCTATTTATCCGGAAGTTTAAAAGTGAAAGGACTGCTTGCAGAACCATTTGATGAAAGGCAATATGATGGTTTTTTATATTTACGAGGTGGTATTAAAAATGTCGGAATGGTAAGACCTGCAAGAATTGGTCAATTTGCATGTGAAGGATTTATCGTATTTGCACCGTTTTATCGAGGAAATAGGGGAGGAGAGGGATATGAGGACTTTGGTGGTGATGATCGTTTGGATGCTTATTCAGCTTTTGATCTACTAAAACATCATCCCCGTGTCAAAAATAATCGTGTCCATGTGTTTGGTTTTTCAAGAGGAGGAGTGATGGCGCTGCACACCGCCATCCGTCGAAAGGAAGCAACATCTATCGTAACCTGGGGCGGTGTTTCGGATATGGAATTAACATATGAAGAACGAAAAGATTTACGTAGGATGATGAAACGGGTGATAGGGGGAACACCTGCGAAATATCCAGACCGATATAAAGAGAGAACACCATTATTCTTCTTAGAAGAGATGGAGTCACCAGTGTTGATTGTCCATGGGGAAAAAGATCAAAATGTATCCTTTGAGCATGCCAAAAGATTAGAAAGCCGCTTAAATACACTCGGTAAACAAGTGGAAACATGGTATTTTCCAAATTACACACATTATTTTCCACCTGCAATAAACCGACAAATTGTTTCGGAATTATGTTCTTGGATGAAAAAACAAGCGATGACATGATAAAATAAAAGAAAAGTTTGATAAGGTAAAGGAGAAATATAAATGGGAATGCCTTTAGAATTAAATACGTTGATTGTAACAAAAGGGAATGAAAAGCGACTTGATGAAAATTTGTTTATTTTAGAAAAAGCGGGGTATCGATTATATCCAATTAACATTCCAATTGATGTTAGACGGACAATGGAAAGTGATTCAAGCGGAACTGCTGTTATTCATAAAGTGGAATGGGAGAATGAAAAAACAACAATTTTTTATCAGCTCATATCATTAAATTCTACAAACTAAAAGGGTAACCACTAATGGTCACCCTTTTTTGTCTAGCTCCTACGCTGATGAGCTAGGACCTTCTGCTTTTCTAATTATTTTACCGGTCCACCTAATACTTCAATTTCCTTGTCTACATTTTTGAATTTTTGGAAATTGACTTGGAATTTTTCGGATAGTTCATTTGCTTTTTGTACATATTCATCTTGGTTAGTCCAAGTTTTATTTGGTAATAAAACTTCATCTGGAACTCCTGGAACATGCAATGGAATATTTAAACCAAAGATTTCATCCTTAACTGTTTCAGAATGGTGTAATTCACCTTCTAATGCAGCTTGAACCATTGCGCGTGTATAACTTAATTTCATACGGGAACCGACACCGTATTCTCCGCCAGTCCATCCTGTATTAACTAGAAATACATCAACACCATATTCATCGATTTTCTTCCCGAGCATATCTGCATAGACCGTTGCAGGAAGTGGTAGGAATGGTGCACCGAAGCATGTGGAGAACGTTGCTTCAGGAGCCGTTACTCCACGCTCTGTTCCTGCAAGTTTCGATGTATATCCACTAAGGAAATGGTACATTGCTTGTTCTTTCGTTAATTTACTAATTGGCGGTAATACACCAAATGCATCAGCTGTTAGAAACACAATCGTTTGCGGATGCCCAGCAATACTTGGTTGAATAATATTTTCAATCGATTGAATTGGATAGGCCGCACGTGTATTTTCAGTTAGTGTGTTATCATCATAAATAGCTTCATGTGTTTCAGGGTCTACCATTACATTTTCTAATACCGAACCGAACGTAATCGCATCATAAATCTGCGGTTCCTTTTCACGAGTTAATCCGATACATTTTGCATAGCAGCCACCTTCAATGTTGAAAACACCATTTGCGGACCAGCCATGCTCATCATCTCCGATTAGCTTACGATTAGGATCTGCGGATAAAGTTGTTTTTCCCGTTCCAGAAAGTCCGAAGAATAACGCTACGTCTCCCTCAGCACCTACATTCGCGGAACAGTGCATTGGCAAAATTCCAGCCTCAGGCAATAAATAATTCATAATCGAGAAAATCGACTTTTTCATCTCACCTGCATATTCCGTTCCACCAATTAAAATAACTCGGCGTTCAAAAGATACGATGATAAAAGTTTCTGATTTTGTCCCATCTAATTGTGGGTCCGCTTTAAAATTTGGAGCCGATAAAACTGTAAATTGTGCATCATGAGTTGCTAATTCTTCTTTTGTTGGGCGGATAAATAGCTGATGTGCAAATAAATTATGCCATGCATATTCATTTACAACTTGAATAGGTAGACGAGTTTTTTCATCAGCACCAGCAAATCCTTTAAATACAAAAAGTTCATTTTGCCTTTCTAAATAGGAAATAACCTTATGATAAAGTCTATCAAAAGCTTCTACAGATATTGGCTGATTGACAGAACCCCAATCAATTTTGTCTTTGACGGAAGGTTCTTCAACAATAAATTTATCTTTAGGGGAACGCCCAGTATATTTTCCGGTTTCAGCCTGAACGGCGCCAGTTGATGTTAAGACTCCTTCTTTACGTGCTAATACCTTTTCGACTAAACGAGGAACTGATAATTGAGTATAGACATTATTTCCGTTTAATAATTCGCCTAATTCTCTAGATAAACTTATTGAATTCATGAATGCGTTACCATCCTTTATTAAAGAATTTATATTTTTCGGTTATGTTAAATAGTATAACACAATTATTTAATTAGTCTATACTATATAAGCTTATTTTTCAAATACACAAAATGTTAACATTTTATCCTTTTTCTTTCTATAATATATAACCTTATTATTGTAGAATTGATCAGCATTATTCGGATTTATGACATTCTATAATGAATATAAAAAAATGCATGAAACTGTTGACACGATGTAGCAAATTAAGTATGATTTTACCTTGAACGGATACTCTTATCCCGAGATGGTGGAGGGACAGGCCCTACGAAACCCAGCAACCAGCTTTTACCGATTTTCTATAAAAATGAGAGATACATAATTTAGCAACTCATTTTTATAACACTTTAAAAGCAAAGGTGCTAACCTGTAGCAAGGTAAAATCCTTGAACGATAAGAGTGAAAGGCGTAAAAAACGGATGTAAACCTTTCCTCAAGTTTTATAATAGGAAAGGTTTTATTTAGTTAATACGTCCAAACCAATAGATTTAGTGCTGGAATCATGGAAGTAAGTCTTTCGAACGAGCATATTGAAAGAATCAAGGATAAATTCTTTTGATTATTTCATACTATTAGGGCAGGAGTACCGTGAGGCGTAAATATAGAGTAATCATAACCATAAAAGGGAGGAAAAAAGATGACAAACAAACGTTATTTATTCACATCTGAGTCCGTTACCGAAGGCCATCCGGATAAAATATGTGATCAAATTTCCGATGCAATATTGGATGCGATTTTAGCAAAGGATCCTAACGCACGGGTAGCATGTGAAACATCGGTTACAACAGGACTTGTCCTAGTGGCAGGTGAAATTACTACTAGCACATATGTTGATATTCCAAAAATTGTTCGTGGAACCATTAAAAACATTGGATATACACGCGCAAAATACGGATTTGATGCAGAAACTTGTGCGGTTCTAACTTCTATTGATGAACAGTCTGCAGATATTGCAATGGGTGTCGATAAAGCGTTAGAAGCAAGAGAAGGTCAAATGTCCGAAGAAGAAATCGAAGCAATCGGTGCAGGAGATCAAGGATTAATGTTCGGTTTTGCATGTAATGAAACAAAGGAATTAATGCCATTGCCAATTTCTTTAGCACATAAACTTGCACGTAGAATTTCAGAGGTTCGTAAAGAGGAGATCCTTCCGTATTTACGCCCTGATGCGAAGACACAGGTTACGGTTGAATATGATGAAAACGGAAAACCGGTAAGAATTGATACAATTGTTATTTCAACACAGCATCATCCTGAAATTAGCTTAGAGCAAATTCAACGCAATGTAAAAGAATATGTTATTAGTCCTGTTGTTCCGAAAGAATTAATTGATGACCAAACAAAATACTTTATCAATCCAACTGGACGCTTCGTTATTGGTGGACCACAAGGGGATGCGGGCTTAACTGGACGTAAAATCATCGTAGACACATATGGTGGTTATGCACGCCATGGCGGCGGTGCTTTCTCTGGTAAGGACCCTACAAAAGTAGACCGTTCAGCAGCATATGCTGCCCGTTATGTAGCAAAAAATATTGTTGCTGCAGGACTTGCAGATAAATGTGAAGTTCAACTAGCATATGCTATTGGTGTTGCCCAACCGGTATCAATCTCCATTGATACTTTCGGAACTGGTAAGGTTGAAGAGGATAAATTGATTGCTGCTGTACGTGAGAATTTTGATCTTCGTCCTGCAGGGATTATCAACATGTTAGATTTAAGACGTCCAATCTATAAGCAAACAGCTGCATATGGTCATTTTGGGCGTAATGATTTAGATTTACCTTGGGAGAGAACAGATAAGGCTGAAGTTTTAAGTCAACTTACGAAATAAGTTAGAATGGAGGGGGGTTACAGAATATTATTCGTAACCTCTCTTTATTTATTTTATCAAGATTAACATGTTGGAAATAATTATTTGTTTATATAAGTAAAATGGCTACTGCAAAAATGAAATGAAAAATGATAGTATAAGGTGTATGATTTTGTTAGTTAAGTAGTTTAAAAAAATGGAGTAGGTGACATACATAATGTGTGGATTTATAGGTTGTGTACACGATAAATCAATTGAACTTCGTGATACAGATAAACAACTATTTAAAAATATGAATGATATCATTACCCATCGTGGGCCTGATGATGACGGATTTTTTGAGGATGAACATATACAGTTTGGTTTCCGTCGTCTAAGCATTATTGACTTAGAAAGCGGTCATCAGCCATTAACATATGAAAATGAAAGATATTGGATCATTTTTAATGGGGAAATTTATAATTATGTAGAATTACGAAATGAATTGATAGAAGCAGGCTTAACATTTGCAACATCATCCGATACAGAAGTAATTCTAGCGCTATACAGTCATTATCAGGAAAAGGCAGTTGAAAAGCTGCGCGGTATGTTTGCATTTGTTATTTGGGATAAACAAGAACAATCCTTGCTAGGTGCACGTGATTCTTTTGGGATTAAACCATTTTTTTATAAAGAAGAAGGAAATCGAACTTTTTTTGCTTCCGAAAAGAAAAGCATCTTATTAGCAATGGAAAACGATGTGTTGAACTATGATGCTGTTCAGCATTATATGACGTATCAATTTGTTCCAGAACCTGAAACGATGACAGTTGGGATCGAAAAATTAGAACCTGGCCACTACTTTGTGAAAAAGCTTGGACAACCTTTGGATATTAAACGCTATTGGAAGGCATCCTTTAAACCAATTCATAAGTCAGAAGATGAATTTGTAAAAGAAATTAGAGATGTTCTTTTCGATTCTGTTAATGTCCATATGCGCAGTGACGTACCAGTAGGATCATTCCTATCTGGTGGAATTGATTCATCCATCATTGCATCCATGGCGAAACAATATAATCCAAATATTAAAACCTTTTCGGTAGGTTTCGAACGTAATGGGTTTAGTGAAATTGATGTTGCAAAAGAAACAGCTGAAAAGCTAGGGGTAGAAAATATTAGCTATGTAATTTCACCAGAGGAGTATATGAATGAGCTCCCAAAAATTATGTGGCATTTAGATGATCCACTTGCAGATCCTGCATGTGTTCCTTTATATTTTGTTGCTAGGGAAGCAAGAAAGCATGTTACTGTTGTATTGTCAGGTGAAGGGGCAGATGAGTTATTTGGTGGATATAATATTTACCGAGAACCACAATCTTTAGAAGTATTTAATAAAATCCCTGCAGTTGGAAAATCTCTTTTAAAAGCATTGGCTAAAATTCTTCCTGAAGGTGTTAAGGGCAAAAGCTTTATTGAACGTGGTGTCACCCCAATGGAAGAACGTTATATTGGAAATGCCAAAATGTATACCGAAAAAGAAAAGAAAGAACTTTTGTCCAGATACAAGCAAGGTCTGAACTACACTGAGATAACAAAACCGCTTTATTCTGAGACAATTGGGTATGATCCAGTCGATCGTATGCAATACATTGATATTCATACATGGATGCGTGGGGATATTTTATTAAAAGCAGATAAGATGACAATGGCTCATTCATTGGAGCTGCGCGTTCCATTTTTGGATAAAGAGGTATTTAGAGTAGCTTCTAACATTCCAACTAGCCTGAAAACGGCTAATGATACAACGAAATATATTCTTCGTAAAGCGGCTGAAGGAATCGTTCCTGATCATGTGCTAAGTCGCAAAAAATTAGGGTTTCCTGTTCCAATCAGACATTGGCTAAAAGATGAAATGCATGATTGGGCGAAAGAAATTATTCTTACGAGTCCAACTGACCATATTATTAATAAAAATTATGTACTGAATTTACTTGAAGAACATTGTCAAGGAAAATTAGACCATAGTCGAAAAATCTGGACTGTTCTTGTCTTTATGATTTGGCATGCAGTATATTTGGAAGAGAAATATGATTTTCAAAAGCAATTTAAAATGAGAGTGGCACAAGCTACTGTTTAAAAGAAAATAAATAGCCAAGTGTATCATCTTATTTTTCATAAGTGATAGCTTGGCTTCCCATTTGCACCCATGCCTTCTGAAAGGATTTTTTGGGTGCTTTATTTTTTTTCCCTGTTAGAGGATCATTATAATAAATATAGTCGCGATCATACCCAGTAATCAAGACGGAATGCTCTTTAAATGTGATTTTGATTTTTCTATTTTTTGTATGCCATGTTTGGAAATAAGAAGATGGAAGTTCACGGTATTCTGTGTTAACAATTACCCATATTGGACGGTCATCAGAAAGGTAAATTTTCAAGTCTTCAAAGGGATGTCCTGTTAGATTGATTATTTTACCAGGTAGATATTGATTAGCAAGTTCATAAATAGGCTTATTATATACACCAAGACCGGGTTTGGTGTAGGAATAAATATCTCCTACAAAACCATTGTTTGGATCACCAAAATATATTTTTCCGTTTCGAAATTCTCTTCGGGCTGGATCTTTTTTAATCTTTTTTGCGAGTGTTAGCTTATCAACATGAACCCCTGCGGTTTGCAATAGCATGGCAAGGCTAGTTACTTCACAGCCCCTTTTTAATTCAGGGTATTGGGAAAAGACAGGAGCATTAATCGAAACTTTATCTTTGATTTTAATTACAGCATATTGATGATTAGATATATTGTCTGTAGCTGCATTTTGAATGAAATCTAGAGAATCTTTTGAATCACGTACCCCATATACTAATACACCTGTCCCAATGAGAAAAAGAAAACATAAAATTCCTGAAATAAATTGCTTCATTTTTACCACCTAAAAAAGAAAAGATTCTAAGTATTACATCGTCAAATTTCTGAAAAAGTTAACGCCTTTTTGTAATTGTCATTTTTTACTTGGTTATAAATTATGACATTCTTATTACTATTATAAAAAACAATACGGATTTTGAGAAAAGATATATAATATATGAGATGATTTCCTTTTACATAGGGTAAAATAATAGGTATTATATTACAACAAGATAAGGGAGGAAGAAGCTATGTGGAAATGGGAAGCGGATGAAGCTCCTAAAGCGGTCATTGTCATGGTTCATGGGGCAATGGAGCACCACGGACGTTATAGCTGGTTAATTGAAATGTGGCGCTCCTCCGGCTACCATGTCATTATGGGAGATTTGCCAGGACAAGGAATGACTTCGAGATCGAATAGAGGTCATATCGATTCCTTTGACGAATATATATTTGAAATAAAAGATTGGGTGCAAACAGCTTATCAATTTGATGTTCCTATCTTTTTATTTGGACATAGTATGGGTGGACTTGCTGTTATTCGAACACTACAAGAAATGAAATTAAAAATTGCCGGTGTGATATTATCATCACCATGTTTAGGACTAGTGGAATATCCATCCAAAATTTTAAGCAGCCTTGCCGCAGGTTTAAATAAAATAGCTCCGGAAGTACGCTTTAAAAGTCCTTTGATGATTCAAATGTCTACGAGAAATGAAGAAATAATGGAATCTGCCGTTAATGATTCGCTTTATATTACAAAAATTTCTGTAAGATGGTACAGTGAGCTAATAAAAGCAATGAAGCTTGCCTTCACAAATATTTCAAAATTTCCTGATGTACCACTTTTGGTTCTGCTGGGCGGAGATGATAAAATTGTGAGCAAGGCATCTGTAAATGAATGGTTTAATCAAGTGAAATTATCGGAAAAAAGTTATAAAGAATGGTCAAAATGCTATCATGAAATTTTTAATGAACCTGAACGAGAAGATATATTTCAGTATGCTAAAAATTTTGTAGAAAATCGATTACGGTTAATTGGTTACATAGTTGATTGAGGTGAATAAATACATGTCTGTACCTTCCCATCCATTTTCTCTCATGAATCAGGTATATCGAAAGGTAATGCCAAATGTTCATCGTGAACTATTTTATTGGAAAGATGTGGCGAAGTCCATTCCAAATGAGGAGTTAAGAAAACAAGCTCTAGCTAGCATTGAACATAAAACCTTTCATTGCGAAGGGGGATCTATACTAGCTTTATTAAGCTTGCACCGTAAAGAAGAAGCAATAAAGTTTATTGTGGCATATCAAACGATTAGTGATTATTTGGATAATCTCTGTGATAGGAGTACATCATTAGATCCAGAAGATTTTGCTGCATTGCATGAATCGATGAAGGATTCTTTGACAATAGGAGCAGAAACTAAAAATTATTATCGTTTTCGCGAGGATCAAGATGATGGAGGGTATTTACAGAAATTAGTAAAAACTTGCCAGTCTGTATTAGCAAATATTGATCATTATGATGCGATAAAGCCTTTTTTAATTGAGTTATGTCAATATTATTGTGAACTGCAAATTCATAAGCATGTATGTGTCGAAGAAAGAGTTGAAAGATTACAAAATATGTTTCATCAATATAAAGATGGATTACCTGAAATGGATTGGTATGAATTTTCGGCATGCTCTGGGTCGACTTTAGGGATTTTTTGTTTAGTATCCTATGCGATGAGAAATGATTTTAAAAAGGAATATTCCAGTATAATAAGAGAAGGTTATTTTCCCTATATTCAAGGACTACATATTTTACTCGATTATTTTATTGATCAAGATGAAGACAGAGAAGGCGGAGATTTAAATTTCTGTTTTTATTATGAGAGTGAAAAACAATTATTTGAAAGACTTATTTACTTTTTAAAAGAAGCGGACAAACATACCAATAAACTC